>JAHIMN010000183.1 GCA_018896395.1 Verrucomicrobiota bacterium
GTCCGTCAGGCGGGTTAGCAGACGATGCATGAAGTCGGGCTTGTCCACCAGGGCATACAGGGCATTCTCGACCCCCATCCACGTGGCGATGGGATCCCATAGCGACAGGTAAGGGTCGGCTCCCAACGGCCGCACTTCCAGCAGTCCGTCGAAGAGTTCGTGGGCGACGGCCACGCGGCATGCGGTCTCTGTTGAATCGTGGCTGACTTTCGGCACACAGATCTTCTCCAAGTCCTCTTCGGTCTGAAGCTGGTTTTCAAACTTGTGGCCCACGACCGCGCTGGTCGGGTCGCTGACGGCCGTTTGCTCCAGAACCTGGATGCCGAAACCGCTGTTGTGAATCGCTTTCGGCACCCTCACGAAGGGTTCGACCACCATATCCACAGGGAAATGCTTCCACTGGTAAAGGGTGCGCCGGAGTTGTTCTTCATACCTGCGGCACTCGAGGTCGGTGCACCGAAGGGTCAGTTCGTCGCCGATATTCATCTCGTTCCAGCAGACTTGGTCAATCATCACCATGGGACGCGCTGGCTTCCGCGCATTGAGTTTGCGCCACAGCATCCGCTTCTCTTCCTGCACCGGCAGCGCGGCAATGTCCGCCACGCAACCAGCCAGTTCCCGCACAATTGACACATCATGTCTATTCAGCATACTCGTTCTCCGATGTCGTTCTCTGTCATTCCCGAACAGTCTCATAATAGTTTAGACATTGCCTGGTGAGGTAGAGCCGGTTTTATACCGGCTATAGCCGATCCCGCTAAAAGCGGGATAAACGATAAAGCTTGCCACACATTGCGTGGTCGGTTCTACCATAATAGTTTTAAGAACCAAAAACTCTTTAATCTAAATTCCCTATAACAGCCTACAGTCTAAGCAACCTGAGCAGATCGGGTCAGGCCGTTGCCAGTAAAAGGATCGCCAAATTCATGCCGTTAAACAAGGCGTGCATCATGATCGGCACCCATAGGGAACCGGTGTAAATATAGGCCAGCGCCAAACCCGTCGCGAGCACAAACAGCGGAAAAAATGACGGCACATGCAAATGGATCAGCGCGAACAGGGCCGAGGACAGGATTACGGCCGGCCCGGCACCCAGGCGTTTCATGAGGAGCGGCAACAGGATGCCCCGGAACAAGATTTCCTCGGCCGCCGGCGCGACAATCATCGCCAGGCCCAGCAGGGCCAGCAGGGTCCAGAGCGATTGCGGCTCCATGAATATCAGCACCACGTCCTGGATCGTGACCGGATAGCCGATAATCAACATGACCAGCCGGGAAAGGACGGCGGCAAAAAAGAAAAGCGGCAATATCCCGGCATATAACGCCATCCCCGCACCCAACCGCCGAACCAGGCCCTGCGCCTGCATACCGAACGCCTGGGCCCAAGTCCATGCCCTGGATCGCAGAATCAACGCCAGGATTACCAGGCTGGCCGTATGCAAAACAAGGCCCTGGATCAGGGCACTAAAAGATTCAGGCTCATCGGCGCGCAACCATCCCAGAACCGATAGCATTCGATAAACACCCACGACCACCAGCTGGATACAAATCAAAATGAGCGCCACCCAGCCCGCCACCCGCCAGTTCCACGGCCGGTCTTTTACCCAGGCCACGCACCGATCCCAGGCCAGAGGCCGGGCCAAGGCCCGCGATAGCACCACCAGGTCAATTCCAACACCGGAGAGCATCAGCAGGAGATAAAGGCCGAGCAAAGCGAACAAAGCGCCGGAAATTTGCGCCGGCGCGAAGGAATCGGCGAGAGCGGCAGCGCTTCCTGAAAGGGCCAGATACATGGGATGCAATAGCGGCATGGTTCAACGGTTCACGGTTAGTGACGCGCGGCGCGTCACAGGGAGTTTAATGGCGCGTGGCGCACCATTCACGATTAGGAAATTCGCTAAAAAATCGGCAACCTACCCGCAGTGCTACAGCGTTGCAGACGGGCCGTTGAACCCCGCGTAGCGCCGGGGCAAGCAGTGAACTTTACCCCGCGCTACGCGGGGCGCTGAACCTTGAACCATATCGAAATGCCCACGGCTTTCCTTATTCTGAATTCTGACTCCCTGAATTCTGGCTCCTGATTAATTGTTAAACAGGCTCTTGCGGCTCGAGGATTTCCTTGATGACATAAATCTTTTTGCCCTGGGATTCGTGATACGTCCGAATCTGGAGTTCCGCGAGAATGCCCATGCTGACAAATTGGATCCCGAAAAAAATCAGCATGAAGGAAGTCATGACCCAGAACGGACGCTTCAGGAGATCGGCGGCAAAATGGGTGCCAAACACCTGATAGGACAGGTTGGCTAACACCATCCAAGTCAGCATCAGCAGTCCCGGCATGCCCAGGATCAATCCAATGCGACCGAAAATCTGAATGGGACTGCGGCTGTAGCGGAGCAGGAACGAAACCGTAAAGAGATCGAGCACCACCCGCACGATGCGGGACAGGCCGTATTTGGATTTACCGAACTCCCGGGGCGAATGGCGCACGACCACTTCGTCCACGGTTCCGCCCACCCAGCTGGCCAGGGCCGGAATGAACCGGTGCATCTCGCCGTACAGCTGGACGTTCTCAAGCACCTCGCGGCGGTAGGCTTTGAGAGTGCAACCGAAATCATGGATGGGCACGCCCGTGACCCGGCTGATAAGCGCGTTGGCGATAAGGGAAGGCAGGCGCCGATGGATAAAGGGGTCCTTGCGGTCTTTGCGCCAGCCGCTGACGACATCCGCGCCCCGATCAATGCGCTCCAGCAAAAGCGGAATATCGTCCGGATCGTTCTGCAGGTCGGCATCCAGCGTAACCATGATTTCGCCTTTGGCCTGATGCATGCCGGCGCTCATGGCGGCCGTCTGGCCGAAGTTACGACGAAGCCGGACCAATCGCAGGTGCGGCACGCTGGAGGCTTGTTCCTTTAATTTTTCCCAGGTCCCATCCCGACTGCCGTCATCCACGAGAATAAGCTCGTAGGTGCGTCCCAGCCGGTCGAGCGAGGCGTGCAATTTGGCGCACAGCCGCTCCACGTTTTCCACCTCGTTATAAACCGGCACGATGACGGAAATATCCATTGCGGTTCTCCTCTGAGACCCAGAGTCCATTGCCTTCCGTTGCCTTTTCCACTTGGATTGCGTCTTATTATGCTGACCCCGCGCCGGCAAAGCAATGGAAAAAGCGCGCCGTCGTGCGGGCGGGCCCGCCTACAGCACCTTGAGCGCAGCGATTGCCTGCCCGCAATGCTACGCATAGCGTTGTAGGCAGGCGGGCAGGTCTTTGCGCTCATGGAGCGTGCTTGTCAAAAGGCGAGATGCCGTTGTTCTTTGGTTGGCCTGGCCGTGTGCGGCGCAAGTTCAAGAGTGCGTCGCGCAGGACCTCCGCTTGACGGATCTTTTCGCTCCAAGAGAGACGGGCGCGCGTTTTCTGCCACGCCGCCTGCCGCTCCAATAACGCTCGCGCATCATTCATCCAGAAACCTCGTCTTGAAACGGAGCCAGGCATCGGAAAGCCCGTGCCGCCCGGCAAGCTCCATGATCCTCTCCGGCAAAACGCTTCCGCTCTCGATCAAAGCCAGAACGCGCGCAAAGTCCTTGGCCCGCCCGACACTAAGCGCCAGGACCGCGAGGTAGTCAGCCCGTACCACGCGTAATGGCGCACCTTCGAAATCGGTGGTGTCCGCTTCCTTCAAGGCCGCTTCGGCGAGCGGACTGAATACCGGGATAAATTGAACGGGCCACGCCCCAACGCGCACAGCCTCGCCTTCGGACCGATACCCCTTCCGCGCACAGAACTCGTAGAGCGGGGCCAGAACGTCTAAGCGCTCTTGTGCCGCCACCGCCACCAGCATATCCGCGTCCAATGTGGCCACCGCCTCGGTGTAACGCATTTGCGCCGCCGCGCCAAACAGCGCGTAGTCCGCGATAACACCGGCGTCACGCATTTCATTTAAGAGTTCGGCAACCGCTTTCATGGTTATTATTGTAACCACGCGCCGTGTCGTCAACAAGGCAAAACGAAGACATAGCCTGACCTCTGACCTCTGATCTCTGACTTCTGGTTTCTGGTCGCTGGTTTCAGAACCGGAATTGGAGGGAAACAATCGGCAACTGCTTGAAATCCGGGACAAACGCGGCCTGCCCCTGCACGGCTTCCAGACATCGCTCCTGGCGGGCGCGGTTGTAGCGCTGGGCCGCGTCAATGCCGCCGTAAATACTCCCGCTATACCAAGTGAGTTCGAAGAAGGAAATCACGGCAAACGCGCCCCACTGGTCTTCCACGCCCGAATACACCATGGCGCCCATGAACAATCCGTTAAGAATCAGACTGCGCAAGCCGTTGGCATATTCACCGGCATACATATAGCCCAACCCGGGAATGAGGCCCAGCACACCGCCCAGCACCGGACTTTTGTCCCGCTCCCGTTCGTAGCTCTGGAGCGCCGCCAGCGCCGCGGCTTCATTGCCCGGCGCCTGGCTCAGGACCACGCGCGCCTGAGCGCTCTGGCCCGCGCGCAGGTGTTCGCCGGCCACCCGCCGGACGACAAATTTCCGCATGTCGCTCGTGGTCTCTTCGCCGACCGCGCTCTGCAGGTAATACACGGCCTCTACATGCTTTTTCTCGGCGGACGCAACTTCCGCGCGCAGTAACAGCGCCACGGACTTAAGTTCGCGGTCGCTATCCTCCGCCCGATCCAACAGCGCCGGCGCCAGGTTCCATTGCCGGGCCCGGGTATATTCATAGGCAGTCACCCAGAACAATCCGCCGCGCGCTTTTGGATCGGTTACACTCAGCGCCAGCCGGCGATACTCCAGTGCCGCGGGCTCATGCTGACCCTCGCCGGAAAGTTCCTGCGCCAGACGCAGTCCGGGCATCCCGACCTCCCTGGCCGAACTCCCTGGCCGAACTTGGGCAGGCGGGCAGGCTCGGAGAGTCGGGACGTTCGTTTGCGCCCCGGCAACACTTGCCATGACTATGCCCATCAGGACCAGACAGGGGATGATTTTTTTGCGACATTCCATAAAAGGCAGTGATCAGTGATTAGTTATCAGTCTGTCTTCCGGTCTCCGTCGTCTGTCATCTGTCGTCTGTCGTCCGTCCTCCGTCCCCCAGCCACCAATCATGATCGCTCAGCGGATCGGTGTAATACCATTTCCCATTCACATCCACGGGATATTCGGCCGACGCCACCACGCTGGGCTCACGGAAAAAGCGATCCGCGGTGAGCGCCAGGCCCAGTACCCCATGTTTTTGAAAAGCCTGCCGTGAATATTCCGAACAGTTCGGACACAACGAACAGCGCTCACCCAGCGCCGGGCGGATCTGGCTTCGATAAAACGCGATCCCCCACTGGCCGGGCAGTCCCCACCAGGAATCCGACGTGTGATCAGGCCCGCCTGCAACGCTATGCGTAGCATTGCGGGCAGGCACCATCCGGCACTCATCAATGATGTCCCGGGTATAGAGAGCGCGCAGGGTTCGCACCTGCGGCTTTACTTCGGGATAATCTTTTGTCAATTCCGCATGCTGGTGCAGAAGCAAGGCCAGGGAACAGCCCGCGCGTACGGACAACCCGGTAACCTCCGTTTTGTCAAACACCCGGCGGAACCCGTCAAACGCGCTCCGCCAGTCACCGGCGCGCCACATGGCCCGCGCCCATTCATAGCGCGCGGTCAAGGCTACGGTGGGCGGGACCGCCGGGTCCTCGGCCAAAACACGCAGAGCCTCCCGGCTGTCTAATCCCATCCGCTGTTCGGCCAGCGCTTTTAACAGCCGGGCATCCGGAGAAACAGGGGATTCCTGCAACTGCCGCCGACATTCCAGGCGGCAGGCCGGCCAATTGCTCTCCGCAAACAGGTCCGTGGCCAGGGCTAACGACGCCTCCGCCGCAAAAACCTGACCGCCCCCCAAGAGTCCAATCGCCCCAAAAATAGCTGCCGCAAAAAGGCGCAAAAAACACAAAGGGGAATGATATCCCTGCGCCCTTGTTTTTTTTGCGCCTTTTTGCGGCCAAAACTTCTTCATTTCGATTCTTGCTTGGGGGACTCGTCGGTCAGCTTGCTGAAATCATCCACGAAGTCCACCTTCGGAAAAAACGCCGCGGCGTCAAAAAGCCCGGCGGTAATCGGCTTGTTGATGATGAGATTGTCGAACCGGCGTGTTTCGCGCACTGTATTGGCGCCGAAATAGGCGGTGCCCTGCTGAAGGCCGGTGAGCCAGCACGTGCCCGTGACTTTCCGAAAATCGCTATATTCAACCTGGGCTGTTAGATTTTTCATTTCCGGCGTTTTGAAAAACTCGATGCGCGCCAGGCGCCCTTCAGAATCGCAGGCGAGGACCACGAATACCCGCTCCCGTACGTAGCCGCGCCGCACCGGATAGTCGGATGCGCCCTCCAGTGGAGTTTCCGGGACACCCTGCAGACGCAATAAATGCTCCATGGCGCTCCCGGGCACGGACTTCTGCATGATGCTCCATTCCCCCTCCAACTTGGTCAGGGGACATGAAAAGCCTTTGGCCATGCCCTCCACGTAATAGTAAAATTGCCGGCCATCGGCGATGATGCGCCGCCGAAGCGGCGCAATATTTTCGACATGCATCCGGTCCGGCCGCTGGTAATACACCTGACTGAGCAGGGTTGCCGTTTTGCCGTCCACCTCGCTGGTTTTACGGACCCGGCAACTGACGGACTCGACCTGGGTATAACTCGAGCAGAGTTTCTCGGCCAAGGTCGGCTCAGCGGCCAACGCCGCATTCGCTCCAAGCAAGCCGGTGACAACAAACATTATACAAAATAATTGCATATATCTTAATGAAACTCGCATGCTTCGTTCCCGCCATCCTGAAGCAAAAAGAGATTCCAAGCCACCGGCCTGGAATCTCTTTTTAACAAGAACACGATCGTTCCGGCTTAAAAGAACGACGTTCCATACTCCTTGGTATAATCGGCGGTGGTCATGCCATTGACGCCGTCAACACCGTTCCAGATGGCAAAAAAGATATTGGCCACCGGAATCAGCAGGACCCACTCGCGCCAATGAATTTCCTTGCCGTCATTATAAGCCGCGCCGGCACGCATGCCGAAACAGCATCCGGCAACGAAGCCCATCATGCCGCCGCGATTTTCATTCATCGCCGACGCCGTCAGGGTACTCCCGGCCAACAACATCCCGACCATCAGACTCACTATCCATTTCCTCATGACACCTCCTCCATAAGTGTTTGCCCGCCTCTTGCCTTTATTTATACACTACTGGCGACTTCATAGCAACACTAAATTAGGTATGGTTCACGGTTCAGCGGCCCGCCTGCAATCCGTCGGCTGACGGATAGCACTGCCTGCCCGCAATGCTGCGCATAGCGCTGCAGGCGGGCGGGCAGGTTCACAGTTGTGGAGGTTGCTGATTTCCACTTCAATCTGCTCAACCGTTCCGCCGAAGGCGGATCCGCTTAAGGCAGAGAACCTTGAACCATGCCTGTGCCTGTATTTATTTTGATATTCTCCCATTTTATTGGGCACGTGTCAATCTTAAATATCGTCACGTTTGGTAAGGCCTCAGTTACGTGGGGGCCGCCAAAGTTGTACCACCCAAACAGAGATGTCTCGACTTCGCTCGACATGACACACAGCAACGGTCATTCCGAGCTTAAGCGAGGAATCTCGCCTGCGGCGGACAAGCCTCGTTGCAGGCGTAACCGTATACATACCCGCGTAACTGAGGCCATACTCACGTTGAAAACACAGCTTGAGTATTTAGCCGCCGAGGCCTATAGTCCTTCCCACGCCAATAAAACCGGCATGGCCGGCGCTGGAAATCACTTGAACGGAAGACGGAAGGAAATGAAAAAAGTATTGATCCCGACCAAGCTCGAAAACGAAGCACGCAAAATCCTGGAAGCCAACGGCCATTATTTGGTCATCCAGGACGATAAAACCGACATCCTGACCTTGGCCGGCCAGCACGCCGATACCTATGCGCTCATCGTGCGCAGTGAAAAAGTGACGCCCGCGCTGATGAACGCCCTACCCCATCTTAAAGTGATCGTTCGCGCCGGCACGGGGTTCGACACGATTGACATCAAACATGCCCGCAAAAAGGGCATTGACGTCATGAACACCCCCGGCGCCAACTCCAATGCCGTGGCGGAGGAAGTTGTCGCGCTCATGCTGGCGGATGCCCGCCACATCATCGCGGGTGATGTCACCACGCGCGAGGGTAAATGGGAAAAGAAAAAATTAATGGGCCGCGAACTCACGGGTAAAACGATCGGCATTGTCGGCCTGGGCAATATCGGTCAATTGGTCGCCAAACGCCTGTCGGGGTTTAACGTCAAATTGCTGGGCTACGACCCGCTCATTTCCCAGGAACGCGCCGACGCCATGGCGGTAGAACTGGTCGAGCTCCCCGAGTTATTTGCGCAAGCCGATTATATCACCCTGCATATCCCGGAAAACGAAGAAAACCGCGGAATGATTAACCTGTTGCTCATCAGCCGGATGAAAGAAGGCGCTACCCTGATCAATTGCGCCCGGGCCGGCATTTTGGATGAAGCGGCATTGCGCCAGGTCAAGGCGACGAAAAAAATCCGGTTTCTTAACGATGTCTACCCTAAGGACGCTGAGGGCCCCAAGAGCGTGGTCGACATTGCCGACATCATGTTGCCCCACCTGGGCGCCAGCACGGTGGAAGCCAATACCAACGCCGCGCGCCGCGCCGCCGAGGAACTGATCGAACTGGACGAGAAGGGAATTACCAGTTTCATCGTCAACCGCGATGTGCCCGAAGGCCTGGATGAAGCCTACGGCAAGCTGGCCTTCACGATTACCAAGCTCTGCCGCCACCTGCTGGGCCCGACCGCCAAGTTGGCTAGCCTCGAAACCAGCTTTTACGGGTTGCTGAAGCCTTTCAGCGACTGGCTCATGATCCCCGTGGTCACAGCGCTGGGCGATCGGATTGACCAGCCCCTGGACAATAAATCGGCCCGCCAGTTTCTGAAAGAAATGGGGATTGAGGTAGCCAACCGGGCAACCGATCCCAACAAGCACTTCGAGAATTCCCTGACCATTGACCTGGTCGGCACGCTGGATTCCGGAAGCCTGCGCCGGATCAGCGTGCGCGGCACGGTCGTAGAAGGAGTGCTCATGATTGCGCGGATCAACGACTTCGACCGGCTGTATTTTGAGCCCAAGGGGCCCACCGTGTTTTTTATTTACGCGGACCGTCCCGGTGTCCTCGGTCAGATCGGCTCAGCCCTGGCCGCGGCCGACATTAACATCGAGGATGTGCGCAATCCGCATCACCTGAAGGTCAACCAGTCGCTGGTCATCATGCGGATCAACAAGCCGGTCCCGGCACCGGTCATGGATAAGATCAGCCGGAAGATTCGGGCGCTATCCGCGTTTTGCTACGATTTCGGTTAAACCTCTTTTGGGTTAATAATGTTTTGCGCACCTGGCCCGGTTCGTGCAATACTTATAACTACTCACCACTTATTACACGGATGGCACAGATATCAGAATTGTTGATTGCTGATTGAAATCATAAATCATAAATCAGAAATTAAAATCAGTGTAATCCGTGATATCCGTGGTAAAATATCTTCGGATTCGCTAGTGCGCAGTTAATTGGGGACTAACGGCATCGTTTCAATACAGGAGGTTTTCGTATGGATGGCATTAAAACACCCCGCGACATCGTCACGTTTATCCAGAAAGAAAAGATCGAGGTTGTGGACCTGCGGTTCATGGATTTTCCGGGGCTCTGGCAGCACTTTTCCGTGCCGGCCCGCGAGATGAAAGAGGAAACATTCGAGAAAGGACTGGGGTTCGATGGCTCCAGCATCCGCGGCTGGCAGGTAATCAACGAATCGGACATGCTGGTAAAACCCGTGCCGGAAACGGCGTTTGTGGACCCGTTTTTCGCGGACCGCACACTTGTGTTGATCTGCAACATCTGCGACCCGATTACCGGCGAGGATTACACGCGCGACCCCCGCAATATCGCCCGCAAGGCGGAAGCCTATCTCAAGAGCACCGGCCTGGCCGACATCGGGTATATCGGGCCCGAGGCGGAATTCTTTATTTTTGACGATGTGCGCTTCGATCAAAATGCGCACGAGGGCTATTACCACATTGATTCGAACGAAGGGCAATGGAACAGCGGCCGGATCGAAAACCCCAATTCGGGCTACAAAATCCGGTACAAGGAAGGCTATTTCCCCGTGCCCCCGACGGACACGCTCCAGGATATCCGCAGTGAAATGATGCTGACCCTGGAACGGATCGGCATTCCCATCGAGGCCCAGCATCACGAGGTGGCCACGGGTGGCCAGTGCGAAATTGATATGCGCTTTGGGCCCCTGGTGCTCATGGCCGACGCCATGCTTAAGTACAAATATATAATCAAGAACGTGGCGCGCAAATATAACAAGACGGCGACCTTCATGCCCAAGCCGCTCTTCGGCGACAACGGCAGCGGCATGCATATACACTTTTCGCTGTGGAAAGG
This sequence comes from Verrucomicrobiota bacterium, assembly GCA_018896395.1. GTDB lineage: Bacteria > Verrucomicrobiota > Kiritimatiellia > JAAZAB01 > JAAZAB01 > VSJD01. Next base: position 10,497 of record JAHIMN010000183.1, read on the forward strand.
GGATAAAAATTTGTTTGCCGGCGAGGGCTACGCGGGCATGTCGGAAACCGGCATGTATGCGATCGGCGGAATTCTGAAGCATGCGCCGGCGCTCCTGGCATTTACCAGCCCAACGACCAACAGCTATAAACGGCTGGTTCCAGGTTACGAGGCGCCCGTCAACCTGGCCTATTCCCGGCGGAACCGGAGCGCCGCGGTGCGCATTCCCATGTATTCGACGGCGCCCAAGGCCAAGCGCATCGAGTTTCGCTGTCCGGATCCGAGCTGTAATCCGTACCTGGCCTTCGCGGCCATCCTGATGGCCGCGCTGGATGGCATCCTCAACAAGGTGGATCCGGGCGAACCGCTGGATAAGGATATTTACGACCTGCCGCCGGAAGAGCTGGCCAAGGTGCCGCAAACGCCTGGATCATTGCGCGACGCGCTGATGGCCCTGGAAAAAGATCACGCCTTCCTGCTTAAGAACGATGTCTTCACCCAGGACGTCATCGAAACCTGGATTGATTACAAGATGAAGAATGAGGTCCTGGCACTGGACCTGCGGCCGCACCCGTGGGAGTTCGCGCTGTATTATGACATCTGAGCAAACGATTAATGTCCAAAATAATATTCCCTCTCCCTCGGGAGAGGGTTAGGGCGAGGGGAATGCTGGCAAATGTGCCCCCTCACCTCTGTCCTCTCCCGAGGGAGAGGATAAGGTCAACGCCCCAGGCCGCCTTGTTCCAGGAACAGCAACGCGCACCGGGCCATCATGGCCGCGCCCATGGATAGAATGCGGTCGTCAAAATCGAACCGGCAGTGATGATACGAAGGCTGGGCCGGACATTTTTGTACACCCAGTTCCATGAACGCGCCCGGCACCTTCTGCGTGTAAAGCGCAAAATCTTCGGCGCCCATCGTAAGGACATTATCGCCCACCGGCGCCTTCAGCGCGCGCCCCGCAGCATGTACGATCTCCACCAGCCTGGCGTCGTTACACGTGACCGGCAGGCCCTTCCGGTAGACCAGGTCGCACCGCCCCCCATGTGCCCCGGAAATGCCCTTCACCACCGCGCGCATGCGCCGGATAATCTCGTCTTGAACCCGCACATCGTACGTGCGCACGGTGCCCATCATTTCCGCCGAACCAGGGATCACGTTGAAAGCCGTGCCGGCATGCAGGGAACAGACCGAGATCACCCGGACATCCGGACCCGCCAGGTTGCGCTCAATCCCCTGGATCCCGCTGTATATCTGGTGGGCAATCAGGATCGGATCGGTACAATTTTCCGGCTGCGCACCATGCCCGCCCTTCCCATACACCGTGATGGCAAATCTATCTGCCGCGGCCATGATTGGCCCGGCACTGGCCCCAACCACACCGTATGGCATCCTGGGACTGATGTGCATGCCAAAGATCGCTTCCACGTCCGGGTCATTGAGCGCACCGGCGCGGATCATGGCCCGCGCGCCGTCGAGCAGCTCCTCCGCAGGTTGGAAGATGAACTTGACGGCGCCCGGAATCCGGGCCTGAATTTTTTTCAGGATCATGGCGGCGCCCAGGCACATGGTCACGTGCCCATCATGCCCGCAGGCATGCATAATGCCCGGGGTACGTGACCGGTAGGACACCTGGTTGGCCTCGGTAATCGGCAGGGCATCCATGTCCGCGCGCAACGCCACCGTATGGGCAGCGCGCCCGCCTGCAACACTATGCGTAGCATTGCGGGCAGGCCCGCCTTGCAACACACCGACAACCCCGGTTTTCGCCACACCGGATTGTACGCGGTCCAGCCCCACGGACTTTAATGTTTCCACGATTTTCTGGCTGGTCCGCCGTTCCTGGAAGCCTAATTCGGGATGCTGATGAATATCGCGCCGAATGGCAATCAGCGTTTTGCTCAGCCCACGCGCCGCACGATTGATTTCCGCATCGATGGACATGGATGGGGCTCCTTCCGGTCAACCAGCACGCCGTTTTGTCAGGCCGGCAGAGCGGCGATGGTTTTGGTTAAGGACGGGCAATCCTGCACGTTATTCAGTTCGGCCTCGGGATGGATGCGTTTAACCAGTCCCGACAGCACGCGGCCCGGCCCGCACTCGAGATAGCGCGTCACACCCTGCTGACGGAGCGTCTGTACGCAGGCAACCCACTGGACCGGCGAGGTCACCTGGAGCACCATCTGACGCCGAATGTCATCGGGCGTTCCATGCGGCTGACCGGTCACATTGGATATCACCGGTAAACACGGCGGGCGAATGGGCACATCGCGAATGAACGCTTCCAGGCGCTGGGCGGCCGAAGCCATCAGCGAGGAATGGTAGGCGCCGGCCACGTTCAACATGATGGCGCGTTTGGCGCCGGCTTCCTTAACCAGCTTCTCGGCCGCCTGAATGCCCTTGCGCACCCCGGAAAGTACGGTTTGCTCGGGCGAATTATAGTTGGCAATCTCGACGCCGGCGGCCGCCGCAACCGCTTTAAGTTTCACCGCCTCAAGCCCGATGACGCTCAGCATGGCGCCTTCGCGCTCCTCGCAGGCTTCCTGTATGAACCGGCCGCGGGCTTCCAGAATGCGCAGGGCCTCTTCAAACGAAACGGCTTCCGCCAGCCACAGCGCCGTCCATTCGCCCAGGCTCAGCCCCGCTGTTGACTGGATGGCCAGGGAATTCCGTTCACGCCGCAAAGCTCGGTAACAGACCGCGCTGGTTACAAAAATCGCCGGTTGGCAATGGCTGGATTTAACCAGTTCGCTTTCCGGCCCCTCCCAGCAAATCCTGGCCAGATCGTAACCCAGAATTTCATTGGCCCTTGTGTAGAGGGCCTTGCATTCCGGATAGGCTTCGGCCAGGTCGCGGCCCATACCGACCGCCTGCGCACCCTGCCCGGCAAAAAGAAGTGCATTCATATTAACTCAGGTTCAAGGGTTCACGGTTCAGCGGCCCGCCTACAACGCTGTAGCACTGCGGGCAGGTTCACAGTTATGGAGGTTGCTGATTCCCGCTTCAATTTGCTCAACCGTGAACCTTGAACCATGCCATAAATTGGTTCTTCGTTCCATTGACGAATTCAATATAAACGAAAAATGCAATTTTGCCAATGAATATCAGGCATGCATCGGACAGGAAAGCTTGCCAAGGTTCCGGTTGTAGAACCGAATGCCCAAGACCGATTCCAACTGAATATACGACAGTCCCGGGTCGCGGGGCTTTGCCGTGAATTTGGGCATGCCATTCGGCTTTCAATCTTCGGTGAACCGTTCATCTAACACTTTCTGGCGCGTAGCCATGCGACCCTTTGCATGGTGAGCTTCAAGTGTAACAAGAACTACTTGATTTCATGCCATTGCCCCGAAACCGGTTCGATCACAAAATGAGCGCACCGATTATACACCGCGACACCGGCTGGGGAAGGCTCGATCCAAAGAAAATCAAGAAAATCGCTGGCGAGAGGGACATCTGGCAGATACGCGCGAAACTGCTCCGTTTTGGGATCGAACGAAAACGCGCACTGCGATCCCGCCATCCAGAAAGTATCGCCGATTTGGATACCGCAAAAAATATTTGAGGTAGGCAACCCCCATTCGGCGCCGTACCATTTCCACGTTCCCGTTTTAGGGTGATAGCGCGCCAGCCCCTCGTGAGAGCCGAACCAGACATGCTCACCCCAAGGCAGAATCACAGTGATCCGCGGCTTAACCTTATTCTTCTGCATGTTCAGCTCAACCACATCGTTCCCATTACCGGGCCAATACAGTAAGCGATTGGTTTCATACGTGTTTTGAACCCAGGCATCAACCCCGCCATACCCGTGCAATATTCGGCCGCTGACCGTGAACACATAGGTTCCGCTTGTATGAAATCCGACCGCACGTATTTTTTGTTCCGTATCCAGCGCCCGGATTTTTCCAGTTAATTCCTCAGGCAAATCGGGCAATATCGGCAC
>JAHIMN010000019.1 GCA_018896395.1 Verrucomicrobiota bacterium
AAAACAGGTGCATTGAGCTGACAACCATTTGCCACGCTGCCCGAAAGGGCGGATACTAAGGAAGTTGTTGCTCTAAACATACTGCGTCCCCTCTCTACTCGGTGGGCAAAATCTTTGGGTTGCGGGCTCGGTCCGCGTTGGGAAATGCCAATTCTATGAAAACAAAAGACCACCTTGAGATTCTGCGGCAGATGCTGCGAATTCGTCATTTCGAGGAAAACCTGTATAAGATGTACTTGGCCAAACAGGTTCCGGGCATGAGCCCGCACCTGTCGGTCGGGCAGGAGGCCGTCGCCGTCGGCGTCTGTCACGGCCTGAAGGCACAGGATTATGTGCTGACCACCCACCGAGGGCATGGGCACGTGTTGGCCAAGGGCGCCAACATGAACCGGATGCTCGCGGAGATCATGGGCAAGGAGACCGGCTACTGCCACGGTCGCGGCGGTTCGATGCATATTGCGGACGTGAAGCTGAACATCGTCGGCGCCAACGGCATCGTCGGCGGCGGGCTGCCCATTGCCGTCGGGGTGGGCCTGTCCTGCCAGTATCAGGGCAAAAACGCTGTCACCGTCTGTTTTTTCGGCGACGCGGCCGCCAACATCGGCGCGTTCCACGAGTCGCTGAACATGGCCGCCGTGATGAAGCTTCCGGTGATCTGGATCTGCGAGAACAACCAGTATGGCCTGAGCACGCACATCAAGCGAACGCTGGCCGGCGAATCCATCGCGGCCCGCGGAGCGGCGTACGGGATTCCAGGCGTCCGGTTGGACGGCAACGACGTGCTGGCGGTGCATGTGGCGGCCAACGCGGCCATTGAACGCGCGCGGGCCGGACAAGGCCCGACGCTGATTGAGGCTGACACCTACCGCTGGTACGGCCACGGGGCCTCGGACAACCGTTCCTACCGCACGCGCGAGGAAGAGGCCGCCTGGAAGGAAAGATGCCCGATCAAGCGATACGTGGCCGGTCTGCTTAACGAAAAGATCGTGACCCAGGAGCAGGTCGGGCAGTTGGAAAAAGTCGCCGAGCGGGAAGTGCAGGAGGCGATCAAGTTTGCCAACGAATCGCCGCTTCCGGATCCCGCCACGGTCACCGATTACATTTTCAGCGCATGACTGCTCAGAAGTCAGAGGTCAGAGGTCGGAGGTCAGCAAGCACAAGAGGCCTATTCGCTTGTCATTCTGACTCCTGAATTCTGTCTTCCTTGCTTAGTACCTGATACATCAGGAACCGTTATAAAAAACAAGAAAAAAGAATTAATTGTAGGAGCGCCACCCCGCTGGCGCGAAGAAATCGCCTCGGCGGGGCGAGGCTCCTACGCGATTTGGGTTGCGGGCAGAGCCCGCGTTAGTAGTTACGAAACACAGGGGAATAGATTATGGCAGAGATGACATATCGTCAGGCAATTGCGCAGGCAATCATCGAGGAAATGGACCGCGATCCAAACGTTCTGATGCTGGGTGAAGACGTAGGCCCGTTCGGCGGGGCGATGGCGGCATCCAAGGGCGTACACGCGCGGTTCGGCTCGCGGCGCGTCATTGACACGCCGATCAGCGAAGAGGCGATTGTCGGCGCGGCCTTGGGCGCGGCGCTGACGGGGCTGCGGCCGATCGTGGAGATTATGTTCATCGACTTCACCACCGGTTGCATGGACATGATCGCCAACCAGGTGGCGAAAGTCCGCTACATGCTCGGTGGGCAGGTGCAGGTCCCGCTGGTGATTCGCACGCAGGGCGGGGCAGGTAAAAGCTACGCCGCCCAACACTCCCAGAGTCTGGAAATGTGGTTTGCAGCAATTCCCGGCCTGAAGGTCGTGACGCCCTCCACGCCGGCCGAAGCCAAGGGCCTGCTGAAGAGTTCCATCCGCGTGGACGATCCCGTGATGTTCATCGAGAACAAGGTGCTCTACGGCGACAAAGGCCAGGTGAGCGACGATCCGGACTTCCTGATTCCCATCGGTAAGGCAAACGTCGTCCGTCCCGGCGCCAATGTGACCATCGTGAGTTGGTCGCGGCAACTGCTGCTGAGTCTTAAGGCGGCCGACGCGCTGGCGGCAGAGAACATCGACTGCGAGGTCATCGACTTGCGGACGATAAGCCCGCTGGACATGGATGCAATTTTAGCGTCGCTCTCGAAGACCGGCCGGCTGCTGGTCGTCGAGGAAGGCCACAAGAGCTTCGGTATCGGCGCGGAGATTTCCGCCCGGGTGATGGAGCAGGGCTTCGACCTGCTGGAGGGTCCGGTGCAGCGCGTGGCGACACTGGACACGCCGATCCCGTTCTCGCCGGTGCTGGAAGCCGTTGCGATCCCCAACGCCGCAAAAATCGCCGCCGCCATCCGGGCCATGTTTGCCGGTACGTAATAGACTTCTGCAAAATGAGCGTTCAGCGCATGAGATTTAGAGTTCGGGGGTAGCGGGTGGGACAGGAACGGGCGCGGAGAGTGTGAAAAGGCCCAAAATGAGCAGGTTTGGACAGAGTGAGACTGTTGGCTTAGATGTTCT
>JAHIMN010000184.1 GCA_018896395.1 Verrucomicrobiota bacterium
AAGTAAAAGTATGGTCGGTAATCTGTGTAAACTGGAGGTAAACAATGAGCAAGTATTTTTTAACAACCCCGCTGCTTTTTTTAACGGGTGTTTTATTGACGGTCGGTAATGTCTGCGCGGAGGGGGTTACCCTGAAGCAGCTTACTGAAAACGACAAGGCGATCCTGGAAATTGAAAATTATGTCTTCCGTATGAAGATATCTCCTGACCAGGGCGGGTGTGTGGTCGGTTTCTATCTTAAACCGGCAAAGCTGGAAATGGTGGCTGGCCACGGCGATCAATGGGGCATGTTCGCGGACATGTTTTCCCAGCAGGCCTGGCCCGGCGAATTGCAGAACAACCCCTACGAAGTAAAAATACTGGAAAACGGGCCCGCAACTGTTTCCGTCAGGTTGAGCCGGATGGTTTCCGGCCGGCACGGCGGCTACTTCCCGTCACTTGAAGGGATCCGCGTTGAAAAAACTTACACGGTGAAGGCTGATTTTCCTAATTTATATGTTAATTACCGGCTTGTAAATACCACCGCGCGCGGCAAATCGCCGGCGTTCTGGCTGCAAAGCTTTTTCCTGGCCGGGTCCGACAAGGAGAAGAATGTTTATTATCGTCCTTCCGCGCGCGGGATTGACGTAACCTGGTATAATTTCAAGGATGGCAAGGGGATCCGTCAGGATGACGTGCGCGATCCGGCCGCCGGCTGGCTGGCAACGATAAACAGGGAGTCCGGGACCGGGTTTGTATTCCTTATGGACTATGATTATTTGCGCTGGCTATATACTTGTCAGAGCGCTTGTACAACTGAATGGTTTTATGACAAGGTTATCATACCCGGCGGGGCAAGCTGGGAAACCGCGGTTGTGGCCGTGCCGATAATCGGCATGGAAAGTGTTGCCTACGCCTCGGACAAGCTCATCCTTGAAGCCAAACCCGATAATAATGCGATAGCATTTAAATTGAGAGCCACCGATAAAAAAATTGACCGACTGGACCTTACCGCATCGGTTAAAAGCGTGGATAATGAAGCCTTGGTGAAGGCCGCGGCAATAAAATATTCGGACATTACCACCGTCCCAATATCCAATAGCATGCCGCTAAGCGTGAAAATCAACCCCCGCGAGTGTGTTATTCCTTTCAAGCTGAAAGGAAGCGGAATTAACAAGCAAGGCGAAGTGGTTTTCTCGGAGAGGGACATAACCGTCGCGCTCCTGGGCGGGCTCGGCGATGAAAGAATATACCGTCTGCCGATACCATCTAAGAACAAAAGATTTTTAAAACCCGAAAAAATAGGAAGGCACCAGGCAATTCCGCCCAAGGCGCTCTTGATAGACGGCGTTTATTACCGTATGTACAAGGCCGAAGAAGCGGTTGATTTATTGGGATGGGAAAAGAATATCGGCAAAGCCGCCAAAAGCCGGTGGGGCGGTCTTTCCTTGAGTTTCTGGCCGGAGGATTATGACCGGATGATGGCATATGATATTGTCATCCTTTCCGATATTGATGCCGGGACAATCGGGGCTGAAGGCATTGAAATGCTTCGTGAATATGTGAGTAACGGAGGAGCGCTGCTTGTCCTGGGCGGGCCTTTTGCGTTCTCTTCGGAAGAATCCGAGTTTGCTAAGATGTTACCGGTGCAGCGCGAGGCCAAAGGGAATTTGACCCCGATTACAAACGGAAAAATCCGGGTTGCCGGCGATAAGAGCAATATTTTAGAAGGGCTGAGTTTTAGCAACAACCCGGCCTGTTTCTGGTCGCACGATTTAAAACCGAAGAACGATTCCAAGGTCATGCTTTATGCCGGAAACCGGCCTCTTATGATTATCGGGAATTACGGGAAAGGCAAGATAGTCGTATTCCTTGGCTCTACTTTGGGAACGGGAAAAACTGAGGGAATACCCTTTTGGGAATGGCAGGATTGGCCGGCCTGCCTGTCCCGTGCAATAAGAGAGCTAACAACAAACAAGTGAAATATTTCTTATATCCTGTAAATAGGCAGGTTTGGGGTTAGCCCCGAGGCGCGGAGTGCGCTCGGCCTCCGGCGCAAATAGCAATTCCTGTCCACATTGAACTTCTTGAGCAGGAACCGTCGCTCATGGCACCGGTGCGTCACGTGGTAGCAGCAGGGCACCGCCTGATTTCTGGCTCTTCTTGGCATCTTCGGAGTCTAAACACTTAAATGTATAATACAAGATATATTTATTCAGTTAACGTATCTGTTCTTTTAGAAAAGCCATCGGCTTCGAGTCATCTAAGATTATACTGGCCACCGGTCCAAAGCGTCGTATACTGAAAGACTCAAAACTATCGATTGCATTCGGCTCTCCCCTCGGTGACAATATGATGACAGGGAATGCCGGTCTGCTGGAAGCCATCAGGATTATGTGAAACACTTTGTGTGCTTCACGGTTTTATCTCATGCCACCTTTACTTTACTGGTGGAAAGCTCGCACAACAGCCATATCAGAGCGGCATTGGGCGGCAAATCGTATTCGGTGGAACAGTTGTTAATAAACGGAATCGGGTTGTCTTCGGTGTCGCCGAAAATGCCTGTCATCACCCCGCCGGGAATCTGGGGAGTAGGAGGGAAGAAATAGCCGACGTTGATGAACCGTTGTGGCTGGTTCAGGCCGACCCCTTCAACCGTGCTAATGTCGAATGGGTTGCATCCCAGTATCCAGTCAACCTGACGCTGGGCCGCGGCGAGGTATCGCATGTCTCCGGTCACAAGATGGGCGCGGAGCAGAAAAATTCCTGCAGTGGTAATGTCGAGGTTGGATCCGGTAACGAGGCCTTGATGGCGGAAAAAGTAGCGATAGAGTCCTGAGCCGCCCGGCCGCCCGGTCGTACCCGGCGTATCTGAGCACCAGAATGGAGGTATCAATCCCCAGGGATTCTGTTCCGCCATCCGACATTTCTGTTCCGCGATGAGCAGTACAGCCCGCCGCCAATGTGATGAGTCCGGATGGTCCGGACGAAGCAGGAGCAACTCGGCCAGTCCGGCGGGTCCGAACAGCGAGGACATGGCCAGCTCTTTGCGGGAGGAATCAGAGTAGAAGCATGCCGCCGCAAGATCTTTCTCAATGTCGCCGCCCACTTGAAGGGACACCAGCTCATTTGCCAGTTTACAGGCCTGGTCACAGAAGATTGTCTCACCTGTCACCTCGAAAAGTTTGATCGCCGCGTACAGAGCATCCCCGCAGGCCGGTGTGCAATATGTGTTAAAAACGCTCTTTAGCCAGTCATGATCGGGAGGGAGAATCGCAGGAGAGTAATGTCTGTGCCTGTCGGGCGATTCGCTCATGTAATTCCAGATTCGTCTGGCGGCAGCCAGGCATTTGCGGCTGTGCTCGGGATCACGTTCCTTCATGTAACGGGTCGCAAGCGCCTGTCCAATGATTGTCATGTAGCTCCCGTGCGGCGGCGGATCGTTCGGATAGACTTTGCGGCTCGACCAGTCACCTGGAAATACCACGTGTTCCATCAGTCCGCCATCGGGGCGGATCATCTTGTGGAAGTACCTGTTGCCCCATCGCAGCTCGTCCGCGATTTGTCCCTCATCCCAGCGGGGGTTGTGAAGCAAGCCCAATTGCGAAAGCCCGCTCAGGCCTAATGGCGTCCCCATCATCCACTTTCGAAGGTCGCCTGACTGGTGCCAGCCGCCGACGAGATCCACGTGTTCCCCTGTGTCATCGCGGTATGCGTCGTCCACGTGGCATGGAGCGTGCCAGCCTGTCCGGCTGTCGCCGCAGCGCTGGGTCGGGTAATAATTGAAAAGCACCCGCAACATCTGGTCATAGGTCTCACCGTAAATCACTATCAGCCGCGATACCGCCTTCCCGCAGAGAATCTTGTATATTCCTTCATCCCGCACTGTACTGAAATCTCCCACCCAGCCGTCGCCAAGTTCCGCATTGACCCGCTTAAGCTGACCGGTATATGCGATTTCACTAATTTTATATCTGCTATCCGTGCCCAGGCATTTTACCACTTCAAATTTCTTCTCCGGCGGGTTTACGATGACGACATGTTTTGCGCCTTGCGGCAGGAACCCTACATGGTTGACCAATATCCTGGTGTTCCCCTTGTCGCTCTTCGGAACACGTTTCGTTGATGTCATAATACATTGTCCTTATCCATGGGTTTAGAAAATTACTCGAGCCAATTGCAAAACTCTAAATTTTCAAAGTTCCGAAATTGGCATTTTCCTAGCAAATATTCTGATTAAACGGGCAGGAAGTGTCAAGGACGGAGTGAAAATGTTTTTTGGGAGTTCGCATTAGGCGCTGAATGTTCAAAACATGGCGATGGTTGTCTCTTCTGTGCGATATAATGACAGACCGGCCCCGTCACGAACGTTCAGGCGTTCCCGTAGATCATCCTCCTACGCTAAAGCTTCCGCCGTCGCTAAAGCTATGGCGGACAAGACGGCGGACAAATTGACCGGTTCGGTGCCGGAATTAATCCGGATTCCTTGTTCCCAGAGGCCAAGGTGGCGCAGGATACGCTCAATATAATAATAAACAATTCCAGGATCTTTCTCGAGAATAGCTACAGAGTTTAAATTGCTAGTGGTTAATGTTTTCGTCTTAAGTGGCATTTACCCAAACGGGGGGATGACCATCCCATCTCTTCGTCGGATTGGATTACCCTGATATATTTGATATTTTTTGAAATTGCACTCAATTTTTTCGCTTCTTGAATCATTTCTTCACAGCGTGTATTTATAACTTCAACACATATCGCACTATGTATTATCTGTGAAATTTGTCTGATTAGGTTTTCAAATGTTTCGTTTTCTTTTGAAATCAATGTAAGATTAGTAGTAACTCCATCCAAGAGAACTGTTTCATTTGCCTTTTTAATTTCATTTATACTGGCTGTATCTAAAAATATTTTCATTATTTCAAAGCGCATCCCGGCGAATTGATAAAAGCTGGGATAATGTAAATACCGTGTGCATGCATTATGTTTATTTATCGCGAAATATTTGACTTAAACCCAGGGGAAGTGGTATAATATCTGGGTAAACGAAAAAAATTCTTATTTATTTAAAATGTACATAGATCAAACCAAAACCCAGCAGATGCTTACTTTTCTGGAGGCAGAACATTTCCGCTATACAGATTCGGATCAGCCCTGTATTTAGTATTTAATTATTCCGATTTCTTTTTTTCCCGGTCTCAATGGCGCTGATGAGCTTGGCCAATTTCCGGTCATCCTGAATGCCGCGCCTCACATTCTCCTGCTGTACCCCCGCCGCATCTATTCAGCCATCCGCAGTCAACGTCGAATTGCTGAAAAAATTGCAAAAAAAACTTACCAGATTCCATTTGTCTGATAATTTCACCCGCAGATTCTTCCTGAGGCTGGACCTTTTCGACGGAAGTCATCGTCATGCGCAGGGCGTTTCCTCCGCCTTCATGGGGTGCCAGGGAAAGGAAATCCGGTCTCTTCTTGATCACACTGACGTGTTCGGGGGTGGAGGAGGCAACTGATTTAGCACCACCTGATAGCCGCCCGGCGGCACTTCGACTTCCGTGTCGGGAAACTCGAATCCGGTCAGATCCATGCATTTATTCAAGGTGGTCTTAATGGGCTTGTCCGTTGGATTGTTGACGGCCACATGTGGCTCGTCGAGTTTTTCCCGGGGCAGAATCAGCACCGACGGACGCTTTGCTGTCGCCGGTTGAGTCGGCCGTTGTTCCGCATGAAGCGGGAAAGATCATTCCATGGCGTGTTGTTTTCCGGCCACCGCGGATAAAGAGCCCCGGTAAAACGCTACCTTTTCCAGCAGGGAGTCCCGGAAAAACACGGATTATGCCGCCATGACTTTGAAGCAGCATCCCGGTAACTGCGAACAGGAAAGCGCCGTTGCCCTCTGTGCCTGCAACCACCAAGCGATCTGCCAAGGGATTTTGAGTAACGGCAACACCAGAATGCCACATACGCCACTCGCTGTGCGGCGATACGGATAAAACGCAAGCTAAACAAAATATCAAATATCCTAATGCCGACGCATGTTTTGCGTCTGGGCGAGCGATCGAATTCATTTCCTTGTGGCAAGCGCGCGCACCTGGCGGGCAGCCAGAGGCACTAGAACTCTCCCGTCGTCAGATCGAAATTTTTCCAGGGTAATGCAGTCACAAATGGCAGTTCCAGTCTGCATACGGAGCCGGACCTCACATGACGGTTTCCCCGGATTGTGGAGGAATATGATCCTGTCTTTCCCAAGGCGCGCGGTGTTGACCCAGGCTGGACCTTCAAACGAAATGGGAGCACGGACGCCCCTTTCACGGAGCCATTTCCCGAGCCAGTTGGCAAAGAGCGCCGAACCCGCTGCCTGCTCCGCTCCTGCAAACGCGGCGATGTATGTGGCCGTTCCCTTGCCTACCTTGCGGGTCAGAACCGCCGGATGCTTGCCGCTCTTCAGAACAACGCAGGTGCCCTTTTGCACACGGACTTCTTCAAACAGGTGCCGGCCGGCCAACAGCTCCGTATTCGTCTCGGGATCCACAAACCCGAATCGTTCCCCGCCGTGGCGACTGACCACATGCAGGCCGAAGAGCTTCAGCAAATTGTCGCCGGGCGACTTTTCAAACGCCCTGCCGCGCGGATCAAAAACTCCTGTGAAAGGACCGGCAATAAGATGTCCTCCGGCCCGAACCCAGCGATCGAGCGTCCTGCTCAGGCCGCCGCGAAGAACGACAAGACTCGGCGCCAGAATCAGCTTGAGATTCTTTGGTGGCGCTTTTGCGCAAAGCTGCCGGGCCAGCAGAAAGTCCGGGCTGTGTCCCAGACCAAGAACGGCGCGAAGCCATTCCTCGAATTCCCGGTACTCCTGCCACGGTTGATTCATCCATGATTCGCTCGCCGAACGGAATGCAAGATCGAGCGGTTCCAAGAGTATTCCGATAACGGCCGGATCATATTTAAGATTGTCCGTATCCCAGGCCGCCAGACCTTTGGCCAGCTTCGCCAGAGCAGTAAATCGCTCAGACCGGCTCCCATCGTGGTTCAGCAGACCGAAATTTGGAGCTTCCTGACCGACAATCTCGTTCCTGTACTGCCAGAAGCTCGCCGCTACGGCACCGTGCGCCATCGCTTTCAGCGCATCCGAAACCAGGTCCTGGCCCGAAAAAGTAAAGTGCCCGTAATAATAGACCATGCGTCCGCCGCAATGCTCTGTGAGCCACCACTTGCCGGGTCCCTTGATGGACCGTTGTTTAATGGCGGACATCGTGTCATAGAAAGGGTCCCGGTTGTAAGTGCTGTTTCCATAGACGTCAACACAAGCTGCGACCGACCAGTCATCGCGGTCGCCGAGATACGGGGAGTTGCCGTTAGTGTGCATGGAAACAGGCCGGTCCGGGTCCACCCGCCTTACGAGATCCGCACGGCGCCGGCCTTCATCCACGGTCATCTCCCAAAGGAACTCCGCGCGGTCAGCGACGTATTGCAGGAGGGGCAGACCTTCCGTGGCCGGATTGGGCAGATTCAGTTCCGCGAAACTGACAAATTGTGTCCCGTTGGTCTGATTGTATGACTCCAGGGCCCCGTACCTGCGTTGCGCCCATTTCCGATAGGCAGACTGCGTGTACGGATCGTGGGAAAGCATGGGCAGCTGGATTTCGTTCCACAGACTCCAGATGTGAATAGCCGGATGATCCTTAAGATGGCTGACGACCTGCCGATAATAGTCGTCAATCAAGCTTCGTCCAGCGGGGTGATAGGGATTGATTCCCGGCCAGCCCCCAAGCTGCAGCATGGCGTGAGCGTGCAGCGGCACGGGCTGTCCGCGCTCATTGACCAATCGCGCGTCAGGAAAGCGGCGCACCACCCAGTCGGGAGCGCTCTCGGGGACTAATTGCATCCGCACACCCAGTTTGTATCTGCGGGCCAGATCGAGCAGGCGGCGGTATTTGTCCAGTTCCCAGCGATTCTCTTCAGGATTGATGTAGCGCCAGGGTATCCAGCATCCGATAAACGAAAAGCCGGCGGACGCCAGGTCGGCCAAGTCTTTGCGCCAGAATTTTTCCGGCGGATTTGGATCTCTGAAGTACTGCGTCCCAATTCTCATTGTTGCCCTCCCCAGCAACCCACTTTGTCCTGTTTTATCCATCCAGATGGGATGGGCCTTCTCACGGCTACGCAGTCGCAAACCCGCAAGCCGGATGCTCAACTCATGAAACGCCTCTCGCATCGTCCACGATGGGAATGTTGCTGATCCAGGGAATCTCCTTGCTGATCACGTACACCTGGCCTTTGCGGGTCGGGAATTCAATCGTCTGGCCGGGCAGGTAGATGTGGTCCAGGTAAGGCGCCATTGCCCCCTGATCCTCGACGCGGTCAAATCGCGTGGCGGCATGAAGCTCATAAACCTTGACCTGCACGCCGAGATCCGGCTCGCCCACGAACGGGTTGTGCATCCGCAACCGGTTGCCGCACAGGCTCTGCACGATCACGTACTGCGTCAGGTTGTTGCGCCGTTCCGCCGAGACCAGGAACCCGCCCTGGGCCCGCAGCGAGTGGAACCGTATCGGTTCCGGGCCGGGCGGTACGGCCGGGAAGACCCTGAGCACGCCGCCCTGCCCTGAGCCTGCCTGCGGTGAGCTTGTCGAACCCGCTGAAGAGTCGAAGCTCTGCAGCAGCATTTCGTTCAAAAACACGGTCAAGCCGGGCGGCGTGTCCACTTGCAGGTAGTGGGCGCCATGCCCGGTCACGAACCCCGACGGGCTCAGAGACTTGCAGACGAATTCCGCCATGCGCAGGCCCCGTTCAACGTGCCCCATGCGCAAGAGCGCTGTGGCTTGGATCGCTCCGGAGAAGCCGCCGACGGCGTCGGGATTCTTGCGGAAGCGGTAGTACTCCTCGATGGTCGCCTGCGCCTGCCGGCGCAGCGCGTCCGGCCCGGCATCGGCGGCGACCAGTTCCATCGGGAAGATGGCCATGAACCGCGCCCAGTCCCACTGGTGCCACAGTCCACCCTTGTCGTCGAACTCCATCCAAACGCCTTCCTCGTTGGCGGGAACCGAGGGCAACCGGCTCAGGACGTCCTGCCAGCGCTCGCGGTCCGCCGCGTCCACATCGAGCGCCGCGGCCGCTTCGAGGACCATCTGGAATGTCCGGATGACGACGGGCAGGTCCCACGACGAGTTTCGGCCCGCGCCGTCGATGCGTCCGATGTTAATCTCCATCTGGACCGTTGGAAAGACATACAGATTCCCCTCGGGATCCTCCTGCAGGTAGTCTTCGTAGAACAGTGCGCACTCCTTCAACAGCGGGTACGCGTACCTGGCCAGGAACTCGCAATCGCCGCTGAACCGGTAGTGCCACCAGAAGTGCTCGGCCAGCCAGCCGCCGGCCCCGATCCAGGTGCTCAGCAGCAGCGGTCCGGCGGTCTCGATGCCGTCCCTACCCATGGAGATGGGAAAGCGGGCGCCCCGCATTTGGAAGTAACCCGCTGCCGCCCGTTTGGCCTGCGGCAGGGCTTCCCAGAACAGCCGATAGAACGGCTCGCCTAATTCCAGGCGGTTGGCGGTGTACTGGCCCCAGTACACGATCTGTATGTTGATGTTGTTGTGGAAATCCGCGTTCCACGCCGGGTAGTTCTCCTTGATCCAGTTGCCCTGCAGGCCCGGACTCAGGCGGCCGGGCCGGCAGATGGAGGCCTGCTGATACAGGGCCTGATACCAGGCGCGCTCCACCGTCTTCCATGGCGTGGCCACATACCCGCGCCGCCAAAACCCGTGCCACCACTGCCGGTGGGTTTCGCGCAGCGCGTCAAAACCAGCCTTCAGCGCCTCATCGAGATTCCGGTGCGCCTGCTTCAGCGGATTGTCCGAGTCCCGGCTGGTCACCAGAGTGCAATATAGGTTCAGGACCGGGTTGAACGGCTTACCTGCGGCGCTGACGTGCCCGTTCAACTCCACAAACTTGAACCCGCGCGTGTCAGTCGTGGCCATCAGCACAAAATGTTCTCCGCCGGGCAGGTCCTGGCAGATCCAGAAGCGGTTGCCGCGGATGTGCGCGACGGGCTTCTCCATGTTGGGATCATCCTCGCGCCAGAGGCTCAGACGGACGTCTCCGTGCCACGGCATGCCGGGATCGGGCTTCACCTGCACCGCGAAAACGTTGCGCGCCGCGTGCACAAAGGAGGTCAGGGTGACGGTGGTGCCGTGCCCCTCAAAGCCGCGCCGGGCATGGGGTCGATCGCCGCTGGGTGTCCAGGTCTGCACGGTCTCGGCATTGGCGAAGGACAGCCGCTGGCGGAAGCGGCTGACGACGGCGCACGGGTACAGCTCCAGCCGTAGCATGCCGCCGGGCTTGGCCGTGGTCTGGCGACTTGGCCGCCGGACCAGTTCCGCCTTCAAGCGCTCGAACGCCTCCACGTCGCCGCGCGCCAACACGTTGCGCAGGTCGGCCAAATGCCCCTTGGGATAGCTCGGTTTGCCGAACGGCGTGTAGTCCCAAAGGTCGGTCTTGCCGATACTGAACAGCGTGGCTTCGGGCGGGCCGTACGCCAGCACGCCCAGGTCGCCGTTGCCCATCGGACAGCCGTTGACCCAGTGTGCCTGCGGTTCCATGTACTCGATGCCGTAGCGCGCATCGAGATAGGCGATGGGATCCAGCCGGAAACGGTTCCACCGGTCCGACATGGTCTGGTGCACCTCGCCCGGCAGCATGCCCCGTTCGTCCTCTCGTCGCCAGAAGGCCGCGGTCTTTTTCCGCACGCTCCGTCGGTTCTTGTCTGTGCTCATATCGCTCCTTTACGCAATTCAAAGACCATCGTTGATTGCACAACAGAACATCTTCATTTCCCCGTCCCGTTCACCAGGCATCGCACCCGGAAGCCGATGTTGTTGGCGACGCGGGTGGGCGGGGCGCTGTAGCGCGCCGCCAGGT
>JAHIMN010000185.1 GCA_018896395.1 Verrucomicrobiota bacterium
GATAAGGTCCGATTCGTGCGCACCTTTGTGCCCAATTTCCTTGACTGAGGCCGCTTCAACTCGCTTCAATAGCTCAAAACCGAGTTTTGTGAATCCCTATATAAGTCAACAATATTTACTACATGAATATTGCACCGAATCAGTGCAATATTCAGGTAATTACAAGGGGGGCGGGGCGACTGGTCGTCCTATTTGCCGGCGCATTCTCGCTGGACGACGTATTGCCATTCCGATAGATTTGACATTCGATCGAAAATATGTTGTTTTAACCTGAATCAATTGCAAAACTCACGTTTTACCGGAATACAGGATTCAGGAGACGGAATTCAGAATAAATGCAAATCCTTGACAACAATCACATTGTCGAGTGTAAATTTTCTGAATCCTGACTTCTGACTTCTGTATTCTGCTTGCAAAAGCGGACTTTTGCAAGCGACTCATGTGTTTGGCGGCGGCCATGCGCCGCCTTAGGAGAACGGCCATGAAAATTCTACTTGTTGGCGGCGGCGGGCGCGAGCACGCCCTGGCTTGGAAACTGGCTCAGGACCGGCGGCGCCCGGAATTATTCTGCGCGCCCGGCAATGCCGGCACGGCGGAACTCGGTGTCAATGTGCCTATCCCGGCCGAAGACATAGACGGCGTGGTGGCCTGGGCCCGCCGGGAGAAGCCGGACCTGACGGTAATCGGCCCCGAGGCGCCGCTGTGCGCGGGACTCGCCGATCGCCTGCACGCCGAGGGGTTCCG
Source organism: Verrucomicrobiota bacterium (assembly GCA_018896395.1). Taxonomy (GTDB): domain Bacteria; phylum Verrucomicrobiota; class Kiritimatiellia; order JAAZAB01; family JAAZAB01; genus VSJD01. The sequence goes on from JAHIMN010000185.1 coordinate 745, forward strand.
AGCCTTCGGCCCCTGCCGTGCCGCGGCCCAACTGGAAGGCAGTAAAGTGTTTGCCAAATCCGTCCTGCAGGCCGCCGGCGTGCCGACGGCACAATCCGAAACATTTACTAACGCGGAAAAAGCCCTGGCTTATGTGCGCGCGGCAAAATCGCCGCTGGTGGTCAAGGCTGATGGGCTGGCCTCCGGCAAGGGCGTACTCATCTGTGCCAATACCCGCGAGGCCGAAGACGCCGTCGCCACCGCCATGATTCACCAGTCGTTCGGGAAGGCCGGCCGGCAGATTCTCGTGGAGGAATTTCTGGAAGGCGAGGAAGTCTCGATCCTGGCCCTCGTGGATGGTCGGCAGGCAGTCCTGCTCCCGTCCGCGCAGGACCATAAACGGGCCCTGGATGGCGACTTGGGTCTAAACACGGGCGGCATGGGGGCCTATTCCCCCGCCCCGATGGAAACGGCGGCCTTCCGCAAAATGGTTCTGGACACGATTTTCAACCCGACGCTGAAGGAACTGCGGCGGCGGGACATTACCTACCAGGGCGTGTTGTATGCGGGCCTTATGATGACGGCCGCGGGGCCCAAGGTCTTGGAATTCAACTGCCGGTTTGGCGACCCGGAAACCCAGGTCATCCTGCCGCGGCTCAAAGGAGACTTGATTCCGGCCATGGAAGCCTGTATAACTGGAAATTTATTACCGGAACATGCGGCCTGCCGGCCGGAGGCGTGCGTGTGCGTGGTCATGACGGCCGGCGGATATCCCGGTGCCTATCGCAAGGGCGACGCCATTGCCGGCCTGAAGGAAGCCGCCGCCCTGAGCGAGACCATGGTGTTTCATGCGGGAACAAAGCTGGCGGGCAAGCAGATTGTGACGGCCGGCGGCCGGGTACTGGGAGTTACGGCGCTGGGCCGGACACTCTGCGAGACGGCCGGAAAAGCTTACCAGGCCGTGGCCAGGATCACGTTCCAAGACGCCCATTACCGCCGCGATATCGCCGCCAAGGGAATAAAACGCAACCGCGGATGAAGAAAAAATTTGTAACTACTCACCACGGATTACACGGATGGTACGGATAACAGGAAGAGATGTAGATAATTAAACAGTCTGACCCTTCTTTGCCAATGCTACTCTGCGAAGTAGCCTTCGCTACGAAGCACGAGGGCTACGCAGGGCAAGTAGTTGGAATGATATCAGTGTCATCCGTGTAATCCGTGGTAAAAAATCGTCCTGCTCGATTATGAAACCCCAAAAATCCAAACCTCAAGTCGGCGTGGTCATGGGCAGTGATTCGGACTGGCCCCTGATGGAAGCCACGGTCAAAACCCTGACCCGGTTCGGCGTGCGATCCGAGACGCGGGTAATTTCCGCCCACCGCACTCCGGAACTGGCGAGGGCCTATGCGACGGGCGCATCCCGGCGCGGCCTCCAGGTTATCATCGCTGCGGCGGGCGGCGCGGCGCACCTGGCAGGAGTGCTGGCCTCACACACCATCTTGCCGGTAATCGGCGTGCCCGTTAAGAGCGGCGCGCTCGACGGGCTGGATGCCTTGCTTTCGACCGTGCAGATGCCATCCGGTATTCCCGTGGCCACCGTGGCGTTAGGTTCCGCCGGCGCGGTTAACGCTGCCATCCTGGCCATCCAGATCCTGGCCCTGCGGCGCCCGGAACTGGCGGTAAAACTGCAACAGCACAAACGGGATTTGAAAGCAAAAGTAAAAAAAGGCAATGCCCAGGTTCAATTTTATGCGGGGAAAATCCATGACTAAATCCATGCTCGCCGCCACGCTCCTGATAATGTTCATATTAGGGATCCACGCGGAACAGAAATCCGCCACGGCGGACAAGTCCGGTTCGACGGCGCGGTCGGCCTCCGTGCGCGAGATGATGAGCGGCGTCTCCGAAATCGGCGCCATCCTGGAAGACCGGCACGTGGTTTATGAAGCTGAGACCCTGAAAAGCAACGTTTTGGATGCGGTCATCGAAGCCATCGATCCGGAAGGCGGCGCCATCCTCACCAAGGACCAGGCCGCGCGGCGGCAGGACGAGGAAAAAGGGCTTTTTTTTGGGATCGGATGCAAACTCCGGATCAAGGATAAATGGCCCCAGATCATGGAGGTTGCCAGCAATAGTGCCGCGGCGACGGCTGGCTTGTGTGCAACCAATCTGATTGTCAAAATCGGCGACCACAGCACGGAAGGCATGCCAATGGACGCGGCCGTCCAGCTTCTGCGCGGCGGCAAGGGCGAGGCACTGGAGCTTACGATCCGCGCCGACGAAAAAACCGCGGAAACTCGCGTAGTCAAACTGACGCGTTCGGCCATCCAGACACCCGTCACGGGCACGACGGAAACCTGGCCCCAGGGAATCGGCTACCTGAAGGTAAATGGCCTATACACGAATTCGGGCGCCGTCATTGTAGAACAACTCAATACCTGGCGGGGCACCAATTGCTTTGGTGCAATCCTGGATATTCGCGGCGCCGACGGGATGGATCTGGAGTCGGTCGTCGAAATCGGCAGTCTGTTTGCGCACGCCGGCGACACGCTGTTCATCCTGCGGGACGGCCACAACACCGCCGTGGCCGCCTACCAGGCCAAGGCCGGCCAACCGATGGATAAGCCGGTCATGGTGTTGATTGACCAGGACACCTCCGGCGCCGCCGAAGCCCTGGCGGGACTGCTGAGCGTCTGCAAGGGTGCCATGCTGATCGGCACGCCGACACGCGGTGACGACCGGGTACGCAATATTATTCCGCTTGCCAACGACCGTGTACTTTACATCGCCACGCAAAGGATCGAGCTGAGCAAGGGCCTGGCCTACTACCAGAAAGGCGTCCTTCCACATGTGCGCGTGGCACAAACAAATGAGCCGGCCATCCGGGAGAGCGAGTTCGCGGATGAAGAGCCCGACATTTTTTCGGGTATTTCTGAGCAGGAACGCCAGGACCGGGCCCTCATTAAGCGCGTTGACGGCGACGTGATCCTGCGGCGGGCCGTTGACATTCTGCTCGGCCTTAAGGCACTGGACTTCAAGGTGCGTTGATATCCCCTTAATTTTGCACGAACATCAGCGTTTCGGTGATTATTTTTTAATAGTAACGGCGTGCAAACTATTTTTCGCATCACTTTTCCTTTTAAACCAACGGGGTATGAAGGTATCCTGCAAAAACACTGACGTTCGCCGGCCTACGCCGATGGGCTTCGGCAGGCAGGCCGGAAAAGACGGTCGCGTAATTTTGGCGCATCTGCTTTGTTGCGCGGAGTTTGCAGTATGCTTATACAGCGGCACCCCGCGCGCCGTGCATCTGCGCCAAACTGACGCGATGCAAAATTAAGGTAAAGAGTTGAAATCTCCCCGTATAATCCCATGGCCGGTCTCCAACCGTCCCGATGCGCGCATGGTGGACGAGGTGGTTTCCACGTTACGCCGGGGCGCCCTGGTTATTCTGCCCACCGACACCGTGTATGGCGTGGCCGCCGACCCGGGTATGCCCGGTGCACCGCGCGCGCCCGGTACGCCGGGTACGCCCGGTACGCCGGGTACGCCTGGCGCCGAGGAGCGGCTCTTCCGGGTCAAGCGCCGGCCGGATAACAAACCAATTGCCCTGCTGGCCGCCGATGGCCGCCAGGTGGAGGTGGCCAAAGCTGAACTGGGCGTTATCGGCCGCGCGCTGGCCGACCGTTACTGGCCCGGTGCGTTGACCATGGTGCTCAAGACCGGCGATATCTGGGAAGGCTTTCGCGTTCCTAATCATCCAGTCACACTGGCTATTCTAAAGGCGATGGGAAGCGTGTTACGCGTAACCAGCGCCAACCTGAGCGGCGAAGCGCCGGCACTGACGGCCGCTGCGGCTGTCGCGGCACTGGGATCAGCAATCGAATTGGTGGTGGATGCGGGTCCCGCGCCGGGCGGCGTACCGAGCACGGTGGTCAAAATCGGGCTCGGCCGGTGTGACGTCCTGCGCGAAGGCGCTATTCCGGGCACGGCGATTGCCGAGATTGTGGCGTCTCTGCGCGAGAATAATCCATCTTGAGTCGCCCCAAAGCGACCTAATTTAATGCATCAAAATCCTGTTAATCCTGTAAATCCTGTCAGAAAACGACCTGAGCATTTACCAAAAAACGAGCCTCACCACCATGCACCGTCATAAACTCAATATCCTGTTCATCTGCACCGGCAATGTGTGCCGGAGCCCCATGGCGGAATATCTCCTGCGGCGCCGCCTGGGAAAGCAGGCCGACTGGCAAGTCGGCTCGGCGGGCCTCTTCACCGGCAACGGAATGGCGGCCAGCCAACCGGCCATCGAGGTCCTGCGGGAACAAGCCATTGATTTAACGCCGCACCGCAGTCGGGTTGTAACCAAAGATATCATTGACACCGCGATCCTGGTTGTGGTAATGACGGCAACACATGCGGTGGAACTTAAGCGCCGGTTTCCGGAAGCTCAGGACCGGATTTACCTGCTGAAATCCTTTGATCCCGGGTGTGGCGGCGGCGACATCCCGGACCCGCTTGGCGGAACCATCACCCAGTACCGGACAATCCGCGACGAGATCGAGGCGGCCCTGCCGGACTTGATCTTATACCTGAAGTCTTATGCCGGCGAGCAGGATGAAGACAGGATACGACCATGAAAATTGCCATAGGCTCCGATCACGGCGGCTTTGAAATGAAGGAAGCCCTCAAGGAATTCCTGGCGGGGCAAGCGGTCCAAGTCGAGGACGTCGGTTGTTTCAGCAAGGACCCGGTGGACTACCCGGACATGGCCGCACTCGTCGCGGCCAATGTGTCCCAGGGCCTGGTGGACCAGGGCATCGTTATTTGCACCACCGGCATTGGCGTAAGCATCGTGGCCAACAAATTTCCGCGCGTGCGCGCCGCCCTGTGCCTGAATCCCCGCATGGCCACGATGGCCCGCGCCCATAACAATGCCAACGTTCTGGCCATCGGCGGCGAACTGGTCACCATCGCCGAGGCCCAGGCAATCATGACCGCCTGGTTGCACGAAGATTTTGATTCCAGCGAGCGCCATCACCGGCGCGTACGCAAAATCAATTCCTATTCCTGCAACACCGTGGACCCGGTTGATGTCTATGAGACCGATCCTGAAATCTACGCCGTTCTGCACAACGAGGCCACACGGCAGAGCGAAAACCTGGAGCTCATCGCCTCCGAAAATTACGTCAGCCAGTCCATCCAGGAGGCCACCGGTTCATTACTGACCAACAAATACGCGGAAGGTTATCCCGGCAAGCGCTGGTACAACGGCTGCCAATGCGTGGACGAGGCCGAGCGCCTGGCCATTGATCGCGCCAAACAGTTGTTTGGCGCCGACCATGTCAACGTTCAGCCCCACTGCGGCAGTTCCGCCAACCTGGCCGTGTACCTGACGGTGCTCCAGCCGGGCGGTCGCATCCTGGCCATGGACCCCGGCGCGGGCGGGCACCTGACCCACGGCATGAAAACCAACGTGTCCGGCCGGCTGTTTAACGTGATGCACTACGGCGTCAGCCGCGACACGGAGCAATTGGATTACGACGCCATCGCCGCCCTGGCTAAGAAGCACCAGCCCAAGCTGATCGTCGCCGGCGCCAGCGCCTATCCGCGGATCATTGATTTCAAGCAATTCCGTAAAATCGCCGACAGCGTCTCCGCCTACCTGATGGTGGATATGGCGCACATCGCCGGCCTGGTGGCCGCGGGTCATCATCCCAACCCGGTGCCGCACGCCGAGTTTGTCACTTCCACGACCCACAAAACCCTGCGCGGACCGCGGGGCGGGTTCATTCTGGCCCAAGCGCGCTTCGCCCATGACATTGACCATCAGATTTTTCCGGGCCTGCAGGGCGGCCCGCTCATGCACGTTATCGCGGCCAAGGCGGTTTGTTTCCACGAGGCCCTTCAGCCCGCGTTCAAGGCATACCAGGAGCAGGTCGTGCGCAACGCCCAGGCACTTTCCGAAACTCTGAAAGCGGAAGGCCTGCGCATCGTATCCGGCGGCACCGATAATCACCTGATGCTGGTTGACCTCAGCTCCCTGAATGTGACCGGCAAAGACGCCGCCGGCGCCCTGGACAAAGCCGGCATCACCGTCAATAAGAACATGATTCCGTTCGATACGAAGAGCCCCTTCGTCACCTCGGGTATTCGCATCGGTACGCCGGCCGTCACCACCCGGGGCATGCAGGCGCCGGAAATGAAGCTGATCGCCGGCTGGATCATGCAGGTCTTGCGCAACCTCAACAAGGCCGACGCGCTCACCGCCATCAAACAGCAGGTCATCGCCTTGACTGACAAGTTTCCCTTGCCGTGAGGGCGCACCCAAACTCCCTCTTCATTCAACATTCGGCGTCCCGCGCTGCGTGGGATAAATTCGACGCTTGCCACGCGTTCCGCGTGGTTGAGCGTTGAGCGTTTGCTTCCGCTTCCTTTCCGTCCATCCACCGGATGCGTGTCATTGACCAACGCGGGGCACCTCAGTTGCGGGGCAAGAAATAATGGCCTCAGCAAGCTGAGGCCCTACTGTTGCCGTCGCCCGCCTGCAACGCTGTAGCACTGCGGGCAGGTAGGGTGCGACCACGCCTTTGGCGTGGTAAACCTCGCGCCTGCCACGCGTCCCGCGTGGTCGCGCCATTTCGGCATATCCCCCTTTAATTGACCTATTACACGACAGGATTGTATGTCCTATCGTATTGGGTTATGATGCCTGCATGTCAACTGACTTGACATTCATCACCAACGAGTCGGGACAAACACTCCGCAATCGTTTTGAAGACCTGTTGCGTGGTCACACCCGTTTCTTCGATTGCCTGGTCGCTTACTTCTATGTGAGCGGGTTCTTCCGGATTTACCGGTCATTGGAACGCACTGAGAAAGTGCGGATTTTGATCGGCCTGAGCACCGACCGAACGACCTTCAACCTTCTTCAGCAGGCCGGCCAGGGCGAGCTTGACCTGGCTTCGCATGCTGAAGCGAAAGAGCAATTACCATCCGCAATCCTTCGCGAACTCGAAAAAGCCGACGACACCGCCGAACTCGAAGAGGGCGTTCGCAAGTTTATTGAGTGGGTGCGCTCCGGGAAAATGGAAGTCCGGGTATATCCTTCCGAGAAAATCCACGCCAAGATTTACGTCATGACTTTTGTGGACGGGCATATTGACGCGGGCCGCGTCATTACGGGATCGAGCAATTTCAGTCAGGCGGGCTTGCAGGACAACCTGGAATTCAACGTCGAATTGAAAAACCGATCCGACTACGAGTTTGCGCTGAACAAGTTCAACGAACTTTGGCAACACGCCGTTGACGTGACCGAGACCTACGTTGACACCATCGAGAAGAAGTCGCCCTTCGCGCAGTTCACACCCTACGAGCTTTACCTGAAGTTGTTGTATGAGTACTTCCGAGGCGAGTTGAACCGCCCGGAAGAACTCGAAGACGTTTACCTCCCGACCGGCTTCATGAAGCTGAAGTATCAGGAAGAAGCGGCCCTCAGCGCAAAGCGCGTACTCGACGAATACGGCGGCGTCTTTCTTTCCGATGTGGTCGGTCTTGGCAAAACATATATGTCCGCAATGCTGGCCCGCGAGCTTTCGGGACGGAGCCTGGTCATTGCGCCGCCCGGCCTGCTCCACAAGGCGAATCCGGGATCCTGGCCGAATGTCTTCAGCGACTTCCACGCGCCGCAGACCGATTTTGAATCTATCGGCAA
>JAHIMN010000186.1 GCA_018896395.1 Verrucomicrobiota bacterium
ATGGCCAATACCATTGCTCGACGACGTTCTTCCACGACCATTTTTTTTATTCATTGCTACTCCAATCACCAGCGACTTTTTCACGAAAGTGTATTACAAATGCTGTCACTTGGGTGTATTACGAATGCTGTCACTTGGCCATTTATGGATAAACACTCCACAAGCGTCGAGCATGTTGCTCATTGCGAGCAGATTTCTGTCCCTCATTCGCCGCGCGAGGTGGCCGCGATGGTCAGAGAAAGATTGCAGACGGTTTTTAATGATCGCTTGCGAGGTGTAGTGCTGTATGGATCAGAAGCGCGCGGCGCGGCGACGGCGGAAAGCGATATTGACGTGCTGGTGCTTCTCGCCGGTCCCATAGATTACGGTTCTGATCTATGTGCGTGTATTGATGCCGTCTATCCACTGGCGCTTGATTGGGAACGCCCGATCAATCCGGAACCGGCGGACATTCGCGAATTTGAGGCGGCTGAGTGGCCGCTCTATGAAAAGGCCAAGGCCGAGGGAATCCTGGCATGAATTCGGAAAAATACGCGGCGGACCTGTGGCGGCGCGCTGAGGAAGCTTTGCGGACAGCCGAGGCGGATTTGGCCGTGAGTTTTGACGCGGCCGCATCGCGGGCCTACTATGCCGCTTTTTATGCCGTTTCGGCCTTGTTCGCGCTGGAAAGGAGAGAGTTTGTAAAGCATTCGGCGGTTCATGCTGCGGTGCATCGTGATCTCGTGAAAAGCGGACGCTGGTCTCTGGCTATCGGTAAAGACTATTCACGGTTGTTACGATTGAGAGAAACAGGCGATTACGGAGGCGGGCGGCATGTAGAGGAGAAGGAGGCATGCGACGCCGTTCTCGCCGCCAAACGTATTCGGGATGCCGTAACACAGGCCCATCCTGAACTTGAGCGGTGCGACAAGACCGCATAACTGTTGTAACTGATCCCACGATTTTTTTGCGCGTTTTTGGAAGAATTGTGTTTGAAAGGAAGCTTTACATGAGCGCTATATCTATCAATTCGCAAACAAAAAATATGTATTTTTAGCCTGACTATTATTCCCTTTAAAAAAGGAAAAAAGTCTATGAAACACTGGATGATCGCCATTCTCGTTTGGATAGCGCTGGCCTCCCCGGCCGTGGGCATGCAGATATTCGTCAAGATGCCATCCGGCAGAACCATTACACTGGATGTGGAGCCCAGCGATTCGATCGAGAACGTCAAAGCGAAAATTCAGGATCATGAAGGAATTCCACCCGATCATCAGAGGCTGATTTTTGCCGGCCAAGAACTCGAAGACGGACGCACATTGCCCGATTACAATATTCAGAAAGAGTCCACGTTGCACCTGGTGCTCTGGCCCTCTACAATTAGTGGTGTGGTGCCGGACACATGCCGGCTTACCGGTGGTGTGTTTGTCGTCATCAGCGGTTCCAATTTCAGCAACGGCACGGACATCACCAACGTGACGCTGTGTGGGATAAATGCGGCCATCGTTAGTCAGTCGGCCATCCAGATCACCGTGACGGCGGGTGCGTCGCCCAGCGTCGCCCTCGGCGCCGTGCGGGTGTATTCCACCAGCTGCGGCGAAACGGTGAAGTCCAACGCCTTCACCTACATCGGCCCAGGACCTGTCCTGAACGGCTGGTTGGCGGTCCAGGTGACGCCGGCCGGCGGCGCCTGGCAATTAACCGTGCCGGCGGGCTATACCGGCCCGACAGCGGGCACGGGCAATCTGGCGGCGGTGAGCGCGGTTACAGGCGGATATGGAATCGCCTACGGCGCGTTATCCGGTTATGTGGCGCCGAGCAATCAATCCCAGTTTATCACCGGCGGAAACACAACGCTCTTTGCAGGGGTGTATCTGCTGATTTCCACGAATATTGGAACACCCGCAGGCGTCTCGGCGACGGAAGGTAGTTACACGAACAAGATTCGGGTAATTTGGCAGGGCGTGGCTGGGGCATTGGGTTATGAAGTCTGGCGTAGCCGGACCAACGATGCCGGGGCGGCCGGACGGATTGCGGATATTCCGGAGAATTCTCCATTGCTCGTTCGGATTTCTGACGATCTGAAAGGTAGGGCGAAGCCTCAGGCTGAGCCGCAAAATGATGGACGGCTCACCGGGGACGGTTTGCCCCACCCTCAAGATATACGCAACCTGGAACCAAAAACCGTTTATGCCTACGACGACTATACCATCAATCCGATCAACGCCTATTACTACTGGGTGCGGTCGAAGACGGCGACGCTGATCAGTCCGATGAGTTATGTGGGCATGGGCTATGCCGCGCTGTCGCCGGATCAGATGCAAGGCACGGCGGATATCACCGTGAGCGACCTGGTGTTCCTGCCGGTGAAC
>JAHIMN010000187.1 GCA_018896395.1 Verrucomicrobiota bacterium
GATCTTGCGGATATGCGCCCGGTTGTCGTGCTGGCCTGTCGCGGGGACGCACGCGCGGCGGCCTTCCTGTTGTTTGTCTGGACGAACGGCGCGTGGCAGTATGTGAGCCCTGATGATTTCCGCGAGCGCCGCTTCGTGTCCGAATGGCCGCGCCAGGTCATCATGATCGGCGAGACCCAAGCTCTTCCGGCCCTGCTGGAGGATGAAGCGGCCTGGGGCGCCGATGTGACGCGGCTCAAGACCATGTCGTTGGCCGATCTGATTAACGGCATGGACCCTGTGTTCCGTTTCACCGATCGCGAATGGAAATGGTTGGCCCGGCGCTATGACCTGAACCTTACGGATATCAACGCGCCCCGCCGCGAATTTAATCCATACGATATTCCGCGATCCAAACTGCCGCTGGAGACGAAGGCCTTCAAGCAGAAAAAAGGCGATGCACCTCCCGCGGTGCTGATTGAATCCCCGGCGGAGGTGTCCGCCCCGGCGGAGGTGTCCGCCCCGGCGGAAACGGCTGCGCAGCCGCAAGCGGAGATCGAGAAACCGGCGGGCATGCCCAAGGCCAGGGATCCGTCGCTGAAATAATTACATTCGTACCTGGCCCGTTCCGTGGATCACGTATTTATACGTGGTGAGTTCTTCCAGTCCCATGGGACCGCGCGCATGTAATTTGTCGGTGCTGATGCCGATTTCGGCGCCCATGCCAAATTCACCTCCGTCGGTAAACCGGGTTGAGGCATTTACATAAACGCAAGCGGAATCCACTTCGTCGGTGAATATCTTTTGGGCCGTGGCTGAGGTGGCTACGATGGCGTCGGAATGGTGCGAGCCGTAACGGTTGATGTGCTCTGCCGCCGCCTTGACGGAGGGCACAATTCGGACGGCCAGGATCAAGTCCAAGTATTCCGTAGTCCAGTCCGCTTCTGCCGCCGTGTGTAGGGCGGGAACGATCCGCCGCGCGGCCTCATCCCCGCGCAGTTCCACGCCACGTGCCTGGAGCCGCTCTGCCATACGCGGCAGGAACGAGGCGGCGATGGCCTCGTGAATCAGCACTTTTTCAATGGCATTGCAAACGCCGGGCCGCTGGCATTTGGCGTTTTCAATGATGGCCAGCGCCATGTCGAGGTCGGCGCTTTGGTCCACAAATACGTGGCACACGCCCTTGTAATGCTTGATCACCGGCACGCGGGCATTTTCCATAACCGTCCGGATCAAAGCTTCGCCGCCACGGGGAATAACCAAGTCCACCAGCCCTTCCAATTGCACCAGCTCGCGGATCGCATCGTGGTCGCAAGTTTGAATGAACTGGATCGCATCCGCCGGCAAGCCTTTGCGGACTCCGCCGGTCGTCATGGCCTGAACAATCGCGCCGTTAGACCGTGCGGCTTCTTTGCCGCCGCGCAAAATAACGGCATTGGATGTTTTAAAACAGAGCGCGGCGGCGTCAGCCGTCACGTTGGGACGCGACTCGTAAATAATGCCGATCACGCCGATCGGCACGCGGCGCTTGACAATCTGCAGGCCGCTGGGGCGGACACCTCCGCTGGGGCGGACACCTCCGCTGGGGCGGACACCTCCGCTGGGGCGCGTCCAGCGCCGGATTGTGCGTCCGATCGGATCGGGTAGGGCGGCCACGTTGCGCAAGCCCTGCGCCATTGCCTCGATCCGCGCGCTGGTCAACTGCAAGCGGTCCAGCAGGGCGACCGAAAGTCCCGCTTGCCGCCCGGCTTCCATGTCCGCCGCATTCTTCTGTTGAATGAGCGGGCTGTCGCTGATAAGTTGATCGGCCATTGTCTGCAGGATGCCGTTTTTACGGCGGGCGCCCAGGAGCGCCAACGCGCGCGACGCGGCTAAGGCCCGCTGTCCCATGGTCACCATTTCATCGTGTAATGTCATTTTGCTCCGCGCTTTCTTGTCCTATTGTCAACGCTCTACGCTTCATCCTCGGTCAGTGAACGGGGGTGAATGGCGCGACCACGCGGGACGCGTGGCAGGCGCAAGGTTTACCACGCCAAAGGCGTGGTCGCGCCCTACACCAAGCTCCGCCGGAGCGCTACGCCCAGGCGAGTAGGGCCTCAGCTTGCTGAGGCC
>JAHIMN010000188.1 GCA_018896395.1 Verrucomicrobiota bacterium
CAGGCATCGCTTCCAAGTTCAGACTTCCTGATCCGCGCTTTTTTAGGAGCGGATCAGTCGTTTGATCAACAGCCTGTCCCATAGCGGGTTACAGTAATCCGCCTCCTCCTGCCGCCACTCGTCGTCTATTTGTCTTTCCGGAAAATGATTTGGCACTTTTTGCGTGCTAAAATGATTGGCATGCCGGATTCTTTGGGTAAAGAAAAACCCCATCAAAGGTTCCCAAGGAGGTTCCGTCATGCCGCAGTTATTGTTACCAGGATTTCCCGATGGCGCAAGCCGAATCGGCGCAAGTGTCAGCGTTTTAAATAAGGAAGTTCGCGTCACGTATTTTGTGGGTGGCGACAACTATTTTTCCCACGCTGCGAATGACAAGGCCGGTTTACGATTTGCGATCACAACCCTGATTGCAAATCATCATGTTCGAGCCAGCGAGGTGGAAACTTCTTGTCTGGGGATTCCCCATCGGACGTTGATGCGCTGGAACCGGCAGTATGCTGAACGCGGTCCGGGTTGTTTTTATACGCCGCGCGCCGGTCGCGGCAGAACGGTGATTACCCATGCGAAAGCCGTTGAATGCGGACGGATGCTTGAGGAAGGCCTGCGGATTGCAGAGGTGGCGCGGTGCATAGGGGTAAACGAATCGGCGTTGCGTAAGGCGGTGGAGAGCGGTCGCATTCCCCGCCATGAAGGAAAACCTGGGGAGATCCCACGCCAGTTGGCGGGAACGACAACGAAGTCGGAACGCTGTCGTATGGATGCGCAGATGGCAGATGGGCTTGGGACTGCCTGCACGCGTGTTGACGAACGCCTGGCGGCAGCGTTTGGTCTGATAAACTCGGCCGTAGCGCGCTTCGAGGGATGCAAGGATGTGGTCATGGGGGGACTGCTGGTGGGGCTTCCCGCGTTGTGCGCCAACGGTTTGCTCAGCGGCTTGGACAAACATCTATCGCTGCCGAAGGGGTTCTATACCGCCCTGCATATTCTGATGCTGTTGGGGTTCATGGCCTTGGGCCGGCTCCGTCGGCCGGAAGCACTTCGCCATGTGCCGCCCGGCGAAATAGGCAAAGTGATCGGTCTCGACCGGGCTCCGGAAGTGCGGACCTTGCGCAAAAAATCGCGGTGATGGCCGAGAACGGAACGCCGCTGGAGTGGATGAAGGGACTGTCGCGCACCTGGATGGAAGCCGAGCCGCAGGAGGCCGGCTATCTTTATGTTGACGGTCACGTGCGGGTCTATCACGGATCGGGCACGCTCCTGCTTCGGCGCTATGTCTCGCGCGAAAGACTCTGTTTGAGAGGGACCACGGACTATTGGATCAACGATGCGCTGGGGCGTCCGTTCTTCGTTGTCTCCCAAGCAGTTACCGACGGTTTGGCCACCACGCTACTCGACGAGATCGTCCCCGAACTACTGGCCAGCGTACCCTTGCAACCCTCGGAGGCTGAACTCGCCGCCGATCCGCTTCTCCATCGTTTTGTCGTGATCTTCGACCGCGAGGGCTCGTCGCACAGCTTGCTCTCCAAGCTCTGGGACCGGCGGATCGGCGCCATCACCTATCGCAAGGCCGTCAAGGACCTGTGGCCTGAAAGCGAGTTCTCGGAAATCGAGGTGCCTGTACCCGGCGGTGGCACGACTCGCATGAAACTGGCATCCAGGCAAACCGTGTTGTCGGCCGGCGCCGCTGCGATCCCCGTTCTGGAGATTCGCCGGTTGACCCAAACCGGGCACCAGACGGCCATCATCACCACCGCCCGACGATTGAATAGTCCGGTCGTCGCTGGTCGAATGTTCTCCCGATGGTGCCAGGAAAACTTTTTTGGATACATGATGCAACACTATGACATTGATGGACTTGTGCAGTATGGCGGCGAAGAGCTTCCTGGCACATTGGCGGTCGTCAACCCGGCTTGGCGTACGCTCGAAAAGGCCGTGAAAGACAACTCCCGCCGTATACGAAAGCTACACGCCGAACTCGGCGCGGCAACATTGCAGAACGACGGAGGCGATATTCAATCGCGGGCCGAACGGTTTCAGGATATTCAGAGGCTACAAGCCGACACGGACGACTTGCGCATCAAGCGGCGGAATACGCCAAGGAAAGTGTCAATCGCTTCGCTGCCGGAAAACGAACGCCCACGACAACTGGCCCCATTGGGAAAGATGCTGACGGACACAATCAAGATGATCGCCTACCGCGCAGAGACGGCGCTGGTCGGGCTTTTACGCCCGCACTTGGCCAAGGAAGAGGAGGCGCGGGCCTTGGTTCGAGAACTCTTCGTTTCCTCCGCCGACCTCGAACCCAATGAGCAGAAAAACACGCTGACCGTCCGTATCCATCGCATGGCTTGTCCGGCTCACGACAAGGCCATCGGTGCTCTGCTCGCCGAATTAAACCAGCTCGCTTTCCATCACCCGGAAACTAATGCGCGGTTGTTCTATGAACTTGCCTGAGACGCCAAAAAGTGCCATATTATTTTCCGCCCGGATCAGGAAGTCTGAAATTAGGCCTTCGGCAACTATTTCATGTGGGAGGCGCACTACCTGCCCGCAGTGCTACGCACAGCGTTGCAGGCGGGTGTGCGGCGACGATCGCGGCGCGTAGCGCCCCTCCTACCAACTTTGAAATTCCTATACGTGAACTTAGAAAAAATTTGCTTTCTCAATTCTTCCCTATTCGCGTTCCTTTCGCGTGGTTCGCGGGCAATTTTCCGGTTTCTTTTCCTTTCTTGTTTTTTATAGCGGTTTCGAGTGGTTAACCTGCACCGACTGCCCCGCTGGC
>JAHIMN010000189.1 GCA_018896395.1 Verrucomicrobiota bacterium
CCCAGCCAGGTTGAGCTCAAGACTGTCTCAGCCGGCGGCAAGGTAACGGTTGAAGTGCCGGAGTTTGTGTATCACACGCTTCTGGTGTTTCGACTGGAGAAATAGGAAAAAAACCTAAACGAGACACATTATCTATTTCCGTAACAAAGAAACGAAAGGAAAAGATGAGTGCTTTTGAAAAAAAGTGTAAGCGGTCGGGTAATGCCGGATTTATATCGACTATGGTTGATGGAATGCCGGCCAAGCATGGCGGATTTATTATCGCAATTGTATTGATGATGATTGCGGGCTCACTCTATGCGGAAGATGCTAATGTCATTTACCGTGCCCAGTGGGGGCAGGGCGGCAAGGGGCTGGATGGCTGGACGGTGGCGATTCCCGATCAAACCGGCACGGACCCGAAAGCGGGCCCGAGCGTAACCTTTGGTCCGGGGAATGTAATCTCGCCCAGGATTCCGATTAAAGGGGGCCACAAGTTGCGGTTCCGGTTTGTGTATCGGAAGATTCAGCGAGGCTGGCTGTATATATCCGTGAAACAATATGCCAAGGGCAGTCAAGTGGCGATGCGCGAATTGCAGAAGTTCAATGCACCGTTTCCGGATCCGCAGTCAGCCGAACTGGGGGTCCTGACGGAACCCGAGGCTGACCAGATCGAGCTGGTGTTTGGGTTACAAGGCGAGGCAACTCAGCGCATGACGGTGAGCGGTATGGAAGTGGTAGATCTTGGTGTGCCCCCGGAATTGCCTGTGGATGGCAAGGAATTGCTGGAGGATCCGGGTTGGGAAGCAAGAGCCCCTCGCGAGGCGCTTCCTGCGGAAAATTCTTATGGTATTGGGACCTGGATGGGGTGGGGGTTGCCGGCCGTGATGGTTATCACCCGTTTGCCCGACCGGGTCCACAGCGGCAAGCAGGCCTTGATGGTCAGACCCACGGCCGACACTTCCCGTGGGCACAGCGGTTTTCGTTCGCAATTCAGCATTACCGCCAAACCGGGTGCCTGGTATGATTTTTCATTGTGGGCGAAAGGCGTGGGGACGATCCACCAGTATTTTGTCAACGATTTGGGAGGTCCGGCTGTGTTTTTGTCACCGACCGAATGGCGCCAATTGCATCTGATATATAGCGCGGACAATCCTCAACGCAAAGGGTTCTCGATCGGTGTCCTTGTGAATGGGTGTGTTTTTATTGACGATCTCTCGGTTAAACAAATCATGCCGGCTCAAGCGGTCGAACTGCGTAAAGCGGCGAATCAGTGGGGGATGCCGCCCAAAGTGGTTCAGACGATTCCGGAAGGCGCGAAGCGGTCTTCGGACAACGTGACGCTCGAGAATATGCATCTGCGTGTAGTGCTGTCGCCGGTGGGCGGGGGACATGTGGTTGAGTTGGAAGATAAGGATCAAGGGGTAACCTGGAAGGGCGTGTCGTTTCTCAACTTGAACTTTCCCGGACAACCTGTGCCCATGGACTGGAACTTTCCATTCAAGACGGCTCGTTCAACCGATAACCAGGAGGTGGTTTTCAGTCATACGGTGACCGGCGGTTCAGCGGCGCCGTTTCTCGATGGCGTGAAGATCGAACAGGCGTTTCGCCTGGCGTCGGAAGACCGCTTGCTTAAAGTGATCTGGCGCCTGACTAATACGAGTGACGGTAAGCGCATGCCGAATCCGATGGTTAAAAACACTTGGGATGAAAAAGCCGGGGTGAAAAAACTTGCCGCCGAAGGTGGCAAAGGCGCCATGGTTGCCGATACAAAGATGGTGACAACACGTAATCTCGTGGCCGGCTGGATGGCCGCGGCTTCCGAAAAGGCGACCTTGGTCTGGGGGTATGATGTGAGGGCCGTTCAGGAAGGAACTTTGGATCCTGCCAAGCGTAATACGACGTGGAGTTACCTGCGCCCGGCCTTGCCGCCGGGTGGAAAATGGGAAACGGTTGCCTGGGTTGCTTCCGTCGCGCTGACGGGGGTCAGCTATGCGGATGAATCAGCGGCTGTGTATGTGGGTCTGAAGAAGTCCGATCAACAGATTGAACTGGCTTTAAGCGCGGTTCCGTTCACGGCGGTGGCGCCCGGTATTCGAGCGGTGGTGAATGATTATGGCAATCGGCCGATCGCCATCGCTGATATAAAGCAGGCCCCTAAAGTATCCTTTGATCCGCCGGTTGGACGTTTTATCACGACCTTGGAACTTACCACGAGCAATGCGACGAAAAGGGTGGAATTGTTTAACGACTTTCGTGCGTGGGAGCAGAAGGACGCCGGGATTGAAGGTGCGGGCGAGATCCAGTACGCGCCAACCGTTCCCATCCGGGTGCTGCGCTTCCCCGATGCCGGCGATATGCTCTCCGCCATCGCCGGGAGCAAAAGAATATTGTGGGGATATGGTTTATTTTCGCATTACTATCCCCTCGGTGAAATATTAGCGAAGAAGGGGTTTGAAGTTGAGATCCTTGACGGAGCGGCCGGGTTTCCCGAGGAATTGGAAGAGTTACTGGCGTATCGCATGGTAATCCTGTCTAATCTTGGAGCGGCGCATCTATCGGCGTCTTCCCGCGCCTCGCTCAGTCAATATGTCCGTGCGGGGGGCGCGTTGCTTGTAATCGGCGGTTCATGCAGCCTGGGTAACGCCAGGACAAAAGGCACCGATCTTGAGGACCTGCTTCCTGTAAAGTTGGCCGGACCTTTCGAGGTTTTGCCCCGGCACGGCCAGGAGGCTTGTCTTACGGTGCCGTTGCGCAGCGGAATGGTCTGGATGACCGGCCTGGCTTGGAAGGATAGTCCGCAAATTTATTGGACGCACCGTGTTACGGTATTACCGGGTGCAGAAGTACTGGCTTATGCAGGCAAGGATCCGGCGCTGGTTGCGTGGCAATATGGACGGGGAAAGGTTATCGTTTATGTCGGAACCGTCGAGGGCGAGCCGGCTCCCGGTGATTTGCCGGCATGGGAATGGCGGGGTTGGACGCCTCTCTGGGACAAAGTGCTGGATTTGCTCCTTGCGCCGGTCAATAAATAATGGGTGATCAAGGGCGAAAAAAACACAGGGGCGACATCATCTGCTGGGACTTGCTACGTTCGTTAATCACATCGATCGTAGTATAGCGCCGGCGGTGGTGCTGACTCCCGGCGCCGAAGGTATGGCCGGCGCGATGCGGCGCAGTATTTCGTAAATTTTCTGCCGGGACAAGAACGCGATCCACAGCTCACGTATCAAGATCAAGCCCCGTGATTAAAGCCCAGGTCGCGGATTTTAGCTTCCAGCCGGGGATGCCCCTGGGGAAGTACCACGCGCGTGAACCGGAACTCCCGGCGGATGGGATAATTCTTACGCAACTGTTCAAAGTGCTCGCCGCGCATCTTGGGATCCGCTACGGCGCCCGCGCGCAGACGCCGGTCATCGGCCTCGATATCATAGACCGGCCGTACGATCCGCCACAGGGCCGCTTCCTCGCTTAAGCCCGCGGGATCCAGGCGGATCTCCGGAACCAGCGGCGGCGGCAACAGACCATCCGATGGCAACCGGCCTTCCGGCAGCGGCCGGCTTTCCGGCAGCGGCCGGCTTTCCGGTGTCCAGGTCGGCTTAATGCCCAGGAACCGGCACACGGCATGATAGACCATCACGGTACCCATAACCTTGCCCTCAAAGGAATGGCCGGCAATATGCGGCGTGGCGATGTCCGCCTTTGCCAGCACATCGGTTCGAAACACGGGCTCTCCTTCCCAAGTATCCAGCACGGCACAGGCCACCTTGCCGGTTGCGCGCGCGGCCAGGAAAGCGTCCGAATCCATTGCGGCGCCGCGCGCCGTGTTAAGCCATACGACGCCTGGTTTAAGCCGCTCGAAGAAACGCCGATCGGCCAGGTGCCAGGTGGGGTAGGGCCCGGTTTTGGTCAGAGGCACGTGCAAGGTCAGGATATCGGCTTCGGCCAGCAGCTGCTCTAATGGCAGGAAGACCGGGTTGTTTTCGGCCGCGCGCCGGGGCGGATCATTCTGCAGGACGCGCAGACCCAGGGCCTGCGCCTTTTGCACCACGCGCCGGCCAACATTGCCGACACCCACGATGCCGATCGTTTTACCCAAGAGCGTAAAGCCGTGGCGCTGACCCAGGCACAGCAGGGCGGCGACCACATATTCCGAGACGCTGTTGGCGTTACAGCCGGGCGCCGCGCACCAGGTGATGCCGGCCTGATCGAGGTAAGCCAGGTCCAGGTGGTCGGTCCCGATCGTTGCCGTACCGACAAACCGGACGCGACTGCCCTCCAACAGGGCGCGGTTCGCACGCAGGGTGGAGCGAATCACGAGCAGGTCCGCGTCCCGGACGCGATCGGCCGTTATTTCCTTCGGCGCCAGGATCGTCAGGTCGCCCAAGGGCCGGAACGCCTCTTCGGCATAGGGAATATTGGTGGCACAAACGATTTTCATGCGAGGTTCAGTTGGAGGAACGACTCAAGTGTTC
>JAHIMN010000190.1 GCA_018896395.1 Verrucomicrobiota bacterium
CGGTTGACCGTCGTGGCCACGGCCGCCTGTTTCTGGCAGTGCACGATGAACTTGCGGGCGGAAAATTTATCCACGTCCGGCCAGGCATAGGGCGGCTTGGCTTCCGCGCCCCACTGGGTCCGGACAAATTGGCCTAAGTCAATCAGGTAACTGCTGATCGTATGCCCCGAGGCGTTCCGCTCGCCCTCCAGGTAACGCACGAAATGTCCGATACAAGGGTCGTGCATGATAATCGGTGCACTCATGGTTCTGCTCCCAACACTGGCCTTGTCCGCAACCCAAAAAATTCCAAGTTCCAAAATCCAAATTCCAAGGAATAGTCAAATTCTAATAAAAACAACATAAATCCTGATTTTCTTTCCGTTTTTTTCGCGCCGAAGGCGGATCCGCCCAAGGCTGGATTTTTGCATTAATTGATTGCATTTCCTTGGAATTTGGAGCTTGGAATATGGAATTTATCATCTTCGGATCAGCGCCACGCGCCTTCCCGGCAACATGCGCACCACACGCTTCATTTCGAGTCCCAGGATCAGAACGCTGAGGGCGGAGGCCGGCACGCCGGTTGTCCGGGTCAGGGTATCCATATCCAGTTCCTCCTCGGCCAGGGCGCGCACGATTTTTTCCTCGTCCGGGTTGAGCGGCGGAAGGTTTTCGGAGGCGCCGTGGCAAGCCGGCGGAATCAGGAATTCAAATTCCTCGAGGATATCGTCCACGCTCTCAACCAGGCGCGCGCCTTGTTTGATCAACTGGTGACTGCCCTTGGAGGCCGGCGAGTCAATCCGGCCGGGAACGGCAAACACGCACCGGCCTTGATCAAGCGCCTGGCTGGCGGTAATGAGCGCGCCGCTGGTTGGTCCCGCTTCCACCACGAGGACGCCCATGCAAAGGCCGCTGACGATGCGGTTGCGCATGGGGAACGTGGTTTTATCGGGTTGACGGCCCAGCGGAAATTCGCTCAGCACCGCGCCCTGACGGGCAATGCCCAAGGCCATCTCGGCGTTTTCCTCGGGATACAGGCAATCCAGCGCGCCGCCGAGCACGGCTAACGTCCGGCCGCCACCTTGCAGGGCGCCGCGATGCGCGGCGGTGTCAATGCCGCGCGCCAGCCCGCTCACCACGACAAAGCCGGTCTTGGCCAGGTGGAAGGCAAATTTTTCGGCCGTCTCGCGTCCGTACAGGGTGGTGTGCCGGGATCCTACCACGGCGATGGCGCGTTTATCGTCCAGCGCCAGCGTTCCCCAGACATAGAGCGCCAGCGGCGGATCATGGATCGTCAACAGCGGCTTGGGATAGGCGGCATCCACCGGCGTGATGATTTCATATCCCCGCTTGCGGGCGCGCGCCAGCTCTTCATCCGGTCGGAGGCATCCGCGCTGGCTCACTATCTTTTCGACCAGGGCCGGGCCGAGGCCTTCAGCCTTGAGCAAATCGCCCTTGTCGGCCTGGAAGATGGCTTGGGGCGAACCGAGTGCGATTACCAGGGCCCGAACGCTGACCGGTCCGATGTCCTCCATCATATTGAGCGCAATATAGGCTGTGCGGGAATCCACAGGGCAGGCTTTCATTACGGCGGGTTGGCCGGTTTGACCGGTGCGGCGGCGTTCCGGCGCGTGCGGCGTTTGCGGAGGGCGAACAACTCCAGTTGCGGCGCCTTTAATAGATCGTAGTTTTTCAGAATGCGCAGGATCTGCAGGAGGTCCGACTTCTCGTAGTTTTTGTTGGTGTCCACGCCCGCCAACAGTTCCAACAGCATGGTGCGGAACGAAAGTACCCCATCAATGCCTTTTTGCTTCAGCAGGTTCAGGGCGTCGTTCCGTAGTTTTTCCGAGACCGGGAGCTGGGGCAGGCAGAGAACTTTGGCAAAATCCGACTTACCTATCCGCCGCGCCGCCGAGCGTACCGCGTCCGCGCCGGCGAAGCGCACGATTTCGGGAATGTGTTCCAGCATGGCGGGATAGACGCGTTCCGTGTGCCAGGAGTACACGCCGACGACCGCCCGC
The DNA here is from genome assembly GCA_018896395.1 of Verrucomicrobiota bacterium. Lineage (GTDB taxonomy): Bacteria > Verrucomicrobiota > Kiritimatiellia > JAAZAB01 > JAAZAB01 > VSJD01. Next base: position 2,001 of record JAHIMN010000190.1, read on the forward strand.
GGAACGGTTTTCAGGTTCTCCGTGGTCCAGAGCATGGCATCCGGCAGGCGCTGTTCGGTGATCAGCGGGTGATCCACGATCAGATCAATTTCCTCGTCCATCCGCTTGGGACGGCCGGTGACGAAATACTTGCAGGGCTGAATGACCATGTAACCCTGCTGTTCGAAATATTCCCTGACAATCCATTCGCTGACTGAAGCCATGGCGCCCCTCCTTCTGGAAACCGAAATTCCAAATTCCAAGATCCAAATTCCAAACAGAATAAGCATTAAGGCATATAAACAATGAAAAAAGTTCCGTTTGATTATGTTTGGGATTTATTTTGCTTAATTTGAGTTACTGATTGGAATTTGATATTTGGAATTTGGAATTTATCTGGCCTGAGGCTTGGCGCGCCTCAGGCCAGCGTTGAGCCCCGCCAGTGCAGTTTCTGGCGCAAAACCGTGAAGTAGCTGTAATCCGGCAGATGCACAAAGTGGGCCTTTTGTTTACTGCGCCGAATTTCCACCTGGTCGCCCGGCTTGAGCTTTTCACCTACCTGGCCGTCCACGGAAAGCAACAGGTCGCCCACGCTTTTGGCCACCCGGACGGTAATCCGTTTTTCATCCGGGATTACCAGCGGGCGCGAGCTGAGCGTGTGTGGACAGATCAGGCTGACAACAAACGCGGCGGCGCCGGGGTGCATGATTGGTCCGCCGGCCGATAGCGAATGCCCCGTACTGCCGGTGGGCGTGGAGACGATCAGCCCATCGCACATGAAGGACGACACCGCTTCGCCGTCAAGGCGCATATCCAATGTCACGATCCGGTAACACGCCCCGCGGTCAATGACGACGTCATTCAGCGCGCGATAGCGGCTGATGATCCGGCCGGCGCGGGTAACTGCGCATTCCGCCAACGCGCGACCGGCCACGGTATACCGTCCCGTTGCCACGCATTCCAGGGCCCGCCCGGCATCCTGCTGGGCAACGCTTGTTAGAAACCCCAGGCTTCCCAGGTTAACGCCGAGCACTGGAATGGGCTTACCCCTGAGCAGGCGCATGGCCCTTAGCATGGTGCCGTCCCCGCCGAACACCATCAGAAGTGAAATGGCCCGGATCAGTTTTTCCGGCGCCAGGCAGCGCACGCCCGGTAGAAAACGGGCAGCTTCCGGCTCGGCCGCCAGCCGCAGGCCAAGTCGCCTGGCTGTTTCCGCAAACCGGCCCAGCACGTCCGACGCCGAGGGTTTGGAGCCATTGGCAAATATTCCGATGGGTTTCATGGTTTTTCCCAACAGGCTAAAAATTCAATATTGCCGGCGGGACCCCGGATGGGCGATTCACAGACGCCCCGCCACACTAATCCCAGTTCCGCCTGGCCAAAGGCGCGAATTTTCGACACGACCCGTTCATGCACGGCAACGTTGCGCACAACGCCCCCGCGGCAAACCTCCTTGCGCCCGGCTTCGAATTGAGGCTTGATGAGCGTGATGATCCCCGCGCCACGGCACAGAGTAGTATTAACCGCCGGCAGGACTTTTGTCAACGAGATGAAAGAGACATCCACGGCGGCAAAAGCCGGCGCGGTGTCCAGATCGCCCGGCTTAAGATAGCGGGCATTCACCTGCTCCATGATAACCACCCGCGGATCCTGCCGGAGTTTCCAGTGCAGTTGTCCTTTGCCGACGTCCACCGCGAACACTTTGGCGGCCCCGTGCTGAAGCAGGCAATCGGTGAACCCGCCCGTGGAGGCGCCCACATCCAGGCAGACTTTATCCCGGACATCCAGGGCGAAAACCTCGAAAGCCCGCTCCAGTTTTTCACCGCCGCGTCCGACGAACCGCTCCGGCGCGGCGACGGTAAGGACAGCCTCCGCCGGAAATTCCTGGCCCGGTTTAAGCGCCGGCTGGCCATCCGCGCGCACCGCGCCGGCCAGGATCAAGCGCTGGGCCTTGGAGCGGCTTTCCGCCAGATTCCGCGTTACCAGCAATTGGTCCAGCCGTTGGCGTGGGTGTTTCATGGCAGCAATGTATTTAACAGAAGACGCTTTCAAAAGTTGCCATCCGTCAGCACATCTGGAATGCGCGTCCATCGGATGTGCTCTCATAAAAAACAAACTCAGTTTTTCCTTTTGCCGCACCTGAGTCAAGACGCAAAAGACAAACCCACAGCGTATTCCGGCCAACCACCGATTTTCAACGGAGACATAACGTTTTTATTTTCAAGTGTTGACAAACCAATTTGATATTGTCTATGCTTAAATACAAATGGTGGAGGGCTGATAATAATCGGTGTCTTCACGTTTGTCTCAATAATACTGTTGGGGCGAAGAAAGGAGAAATAAAATGGAGAGTCGAATCGTGTGGTTTGTCGCTGTTGGTCTGATGCTTGGTGCCGTGACCGGCATGGCAGAGCAATCCGAGAAGGAAAAGGTTGCGGTAGCCGGCGCCGAGCAGTGGCTCGGCATCGTGGACGAAGGAAAATATGGTGAGAGTTGGAAGGAAGCCGCCGAGTACTTCAGGAATGCGATCAAGCAGGATCAGTGGGAGCAAGCAATGCAAGCAGTCCGGAAGCCCCTCGGTAAGTTGGTTTCAAGAAAGGTGAAAAGCACATCTTACAAGACCTCTTTGCCCGGTGCTTCCGATGGTCAATACGTCGTTATCGAATTCAAGACCTCTTTTGAAAACAAGAAATCGGCAATCGAGACGGTGACTCCGATGATGGACAAGGACGGGAAATGGCGAGTGTCAGGCTACTACATCAAATGACGACCCAATCATCGGGTTCAGGCTATCGCGCTACGCGCTCAGCCTGGCCCGTCACGTTCGACAAACGAAAGACATGCTATGAATGATACGCCCTATTCACGATTTGACGGTAATGACCTGATCTTACGGGACGAACTGGCCATTGATCGGACATTCTTGGCAAACGAAAGAACCCTCATGGCGTACTTGCGCTCCGGGGTGGCCCTGCTGATCGCAGGTGTGTCGATCATTCATTTCTCGCAGGAAGGTTGGTTTTGGGTAGTTGGTCTTGCGTGCATTCCAACCGGAATGATCACCGGCGTGATAGGTGCGGCACGATACCGGATAATGAATAAGAAGATTGCATCAGTCCGTAATCGGCCGACAACAGAAACAAGACGGACAAACGAGAATGCCGGACCATGAGGTGGCGTTTGCGTTTTGCGCTTAACGGGAAAAACGCAAACTCAACTCTGCCCTTTGGGGTGGTGAGGCGCCTCATAACGCAAGAAGAACGAACGTCGAAATGGTCTATGAACTTTCGCCTGTTGTTCCGATCGCGATGAGGATTTTCTCCGATTCCTAATATATCTTGAAAATCGTGCCGCGCGGGGACACAACCACGAGCCGGACTTCTGCGGCCGTGGTCTCCAGGCTGTACGAACCGACGCGCGCCGACAAGGGCGGCATGGTCCCCAGCACCAGACCGTTGTCCGTAATCGTGCCACTGCACTTGATCAGGGTGTAGGTGCCGTAGGAGAAGCCGGTGACGGCCGTGACGTTCAATGTGCCGTCCAGGACCAGGTTGCCGCCCACCATGACCAGGTCATTCGTGCCACCGCCAAGCGCACCCGGCTGGCCGAGCTCATAACTGAGGATTGAACTGCTGTTCAGCGTGAGGTTGGTGGCCAGCGTCAGCGTGCCGACGCTGCCGCCGGGGGCCAGCGTGGCGCCGTTCTCGACCACGACGGGGCCGGCAATGTAGCCGCCCCCGCCCAGCGTCGCGCCGGACTTGTTGGTGACCGCGCCGCCGCCCGCCAGCCACCCGTCCACGATCAGGGCGCCGTTGCTGATAGTAGTCGCATATCTGTAGGTGTTGCTGCCGCCCAGAGTGAGCGTGCCGGCGCCGACTTTGGTCAGGCTAAGGCTCTTCTCTAGGTAACTGCTGTGGCTCATACCCAACTGCCCATCGAACGTCGTGTTACTGCCGTTGCCGCCAACAATGAGGCTGTCGTCCTGAAAGCCCGACCGCACGGTGCCGCCGCCCGCGAGCGAGCCCAGGCGCAAGGGACTGCTCCAGATGGTCAGGAAAGAGCCATCGTCTATGTACATCGGGCTGTTGGTCGGGATCGCGTCCGTGGGGTCAGGCTTGAGGTTGACCTGTCCGATCAGTCGCGTGGGCCCTTCGTAGGTCTGAGCGACCGCAAAGGTCATATCGCGGGGGTTCCCTCCGATGCTGTAGGTGCCACCGCCGGACAGCGTGACACCGTTGCCGCCCGTGTTCTTGAGCTGCCCGTCGAACACCAGGGGTGGCAAGTAGCCCTTGGTGAAGATAATGCCCTCGTTGCCGTTGAAGTCAATATCCGCATATATATGGCAGCCCGGATAGGGGGGAGTCACTCCGGTGATGACATCGAAAACCATGGAGCCGCTGGTTAGCTTCAGCGTCGCCCCGCTGTTGATATTGGACGAGCAGATCACCGAATTGACGGTTGTTGTGCCGGCGGGCAGCGTGAAGAACGCCTGACGCACGTTGTCGGTGGCGGTGGCGGTCAAGATGTCGGTCACGTAATTCGTTAAAGGCGTGAGACCGTAGTCGCCATACGTGAGATAGTAAGGCGTCGAGTCCTGGTATCCGTCCGCGTCCTGGCAGATCCCCCAGGGGATAATGCCATTGACGTTGGCATTGCTGGGGTTCGCGCCGTTGATCTGGCTGAGGATGATCCGTGCGTCGCTGGTGGCCGTACCCATGCCGAGGTTGGTGTAGCCCGTCACGCCCCTGGCCATCAGCGTGGCGCCCACGGAACGCAGGAAGTTGGTCACGGTCAAGGCCACGTTGTAGGTCTCCGGCCGTGACAGCGCCAAACGGCACTGACCGGACTCAGCGGCCAAGGTTCCAAGGGTTTCGTTGACTTCGACGCCATTGCCTCCGTTCAGTAAGATCAAGCCGCCCCGCAGGGCTACCCACGTCGAGTCAGGAATCCGGTCGTTTCGGGCGTACCCGCCGCCGCCATTATCCAACTTCAGGCCGGCCCAGTAGTCCGGTGTGTTGTAGCGGATGAGCGTTCCCTGACGGATCACGATGTTCGTCGCGGCGAGGACCGCCCTGGTACCATTCCCAAGATAGACCTGACCGTTCTTGATGTAGAGCGTTCCGTTCCAACTGTTGGTGCCGTAGAGATTCAGAATACCGCCGCCATCTTTGGTCAGGCCGCAACCCGCCCCGCTGACATTGTCATACAGCGTGAGGTGTGCCTGATAGTGCGGCGGTTGGTTGGTGTTCCCCCCAACCTGAAAGGTGCGGCTGGCGCCCAGATTGACGTTCAACCGTTGCCCCGCCGTGTTGTTGCCGATCTGGAATAAGGTGTTGTAGGGGCCCGTCTGAACGTAGGTGGGATAGTAGAAATCCCCTCCCAGCGTGAGCGTTCGGTCAGCGCCATCGCCCCGCAGCGTCACCGTGATGGCGTTTATGTGGTAGTTGTAGATCGGCGTGGTGAGCGTCACATCGTTGGTCATGTAGATCGTCTGGCTGACGCCCGCGTAGCCTACAGGCAGAAAGACGTTGTTGATGACACCGCCTTGCCAGTTGGCTGCGTCATCATAACGCCACGGCCCGGCCGTGGTCTGGATCCATTCCGCGCCACCCACCGCAGGGAAGAGGCCGATCAACAACCAGAGTGCGCCCCGCCCCCAGGCACCGCCAGTCCGATACTTCGATTTCTTCATGTCTGCCTGCTTTTCCCTGCACTTATTTTTCCTCGTTCTCAAGGACAACTCTTCCAAAAATCTGTCATCAAAATAGCCCGTTTTGCGGCCTGCGTCAAGGGGAAAATCGGCGAATACGGAGGGGCGAATTGACTCATATTAGATGACACCGAAGGGAGGAACGGATTAGGGGTAAAAACATATCGTTGACTCATAATAGATGACACCAAGAATGGAGGGATGAAAACCATGAGTCAACGAGCGAAAAACGAATTAGTAATGCACTGGCGGCCTAAATACCAGCGGGTTGGTCGTCGGTACAAGAGCAGTATCTTAAACGAGTTCTGTGATCTAACCGGACACGATCGGAAACATGCGATTAAATTGATGCGCGGCAAGGCAGGTGTACGCAAGCACGCTCCTGGTCCGAAAAGGATATATGGAGATGAAATAACAGCTTCATTGCGTGATATCTGGAAACTGGCTGAACAGCCGTGTTCCAAGATATTGGCGGCATTATTACCGGAATGGATTGATTACTACGAAGACTATGCCGGACAATGTCCGAGCGATGTGCGCCGGAAGCTGCTCGATGTCAGTGCCTCCCAGATTGACAGAATACTGAAACCTTATCGTGTTAAACTACCGCAATGGCATAGGCGTGGATGTAAGCCAGGAAGTCTATTGCGGCAACAGATTCCCATTCGCACCGGTCCGTGGGACGCGCAAACGAAGCCCGGGTACTTGGAATTAGACACGGTGTCCCATGGCGGCGAATCTATGGCAGGCAGTTTTATATGGAGTTTGACGGCCACAGACATCCGCACAGGTTGGACATGCCTGCGGGCAGTATGGAACTGCGGCCAGCACGGTGTAACCGAACGAATCCGCGAAATTGAGCAGGTATTACCTTTTCCCTGGCTGGGAGCCGATTGCGATAATGGCCATGAATTCCTCAATTACTATCTCAAGGTATATTTTCATGAACGTCCTCGTCCTATTGACTTTACACGATCACGAGCCTATCGGAAGAATGATAATGCCCACGTAGAACAAAAAAACTGGACACATGTCCGGCAGTTGCTCGGATATGAACGATTGCCATATATGGAATTGATTCCTTTGATTAACGACCTTTACATCAATGCCTGGGAGCCTTTCCATAATTTCTTCCGCCCAAATATGAAACTGGTATCCAAAACGCGGATTGGTAGCCGGTATCAGAAAAAATATGACGAGCCAAAAACACCTTATCAGCGTTTGTTAAATAGCAATTGCTTAAGCAAGGAACAGACGGAAAAATTACAGAAAATTAAAACAACATTAAATCCAATCACACTGAAGAAGGAAATCGAAAAGAAATTAAAAAAGGTATTTGACCTGTTGCAGCAAATGGGAAAAGAAGAAGAAAAGCGCCGCCTCTTGCTCCGCTCCGACGAGCCTATTATGGCCCATTCTTGCGGAGCAAAGTGGCGGCGGAAGAAGAACTTGACTGCAGCCTAAATCAAACCTATCTTAATTATAAAATATCTGAGTCAATTAACCAAATCTGACATCATCCTCCGGTGTCATGGTATTTTGAGTCAACACGGGGGGCGGTGTGGTGCAACTCATTGATTCTAAATATCTTGCCGCGCCAATAATTTGATCCGATGAAAGGGGACAGAGGGAAGGGGTCAGAAGTCCGAGAATCTTGAGTCCGTCGAAAAACGGTTAAAAACAGCGTTGACACGCCGGAAGGGGGCGAGGTATGTTCTAATGCGACGTTGTAATTCGATTGATCGCTTAAAAATTGATCGCAAAATGGTGCAGTCATCCGGGGGAGAACATCATTTGATCGCGTTATGAAATTGCCGGAATTGGATTAGGAAACGGTGCGTTCAGGGATCCTGATGCGCTTGAGCGATCGGGACGGCGCCGGACCATCGGCTAACAAACGCAGCCGGATAAACGCGCCTAAGGCGAGTAAAACCAAGGTGACCGAAAATCCTGTCACGGATTCAGGTCTAAATATAATTATGAATATGAATATCGAACGCAACCAGGTCATCTGCATCTTCTATTCACCCGACTTGATGGCGAGCCCCGCCAAATTTACCGAGCTCGTCCGGGAGTCAAAGGCGCAAGGCTACGGGATCGTAATGGGGTTTTTCCGTCACATGAAGCTTAATCTTCTGTCTCCGGAGGTGGTTGAATGCGTGCGACGTTCGACGCGCATCTGCCATCAGCACGGTCTGAAATACACCCTCGAGATGGACGCGACCTGGTGGGGTTACCACCTGGCGGAACGGCATCCGGAAACGGCCCTCTGCGTGTGCAGGCAAGGAGCGGGGACGGCGGTTCGTGGCCGATTTGAAGTCGTCATGTCCCTGCCGAAGATCGCCATGCCCTATTCCCAAACCACCTGCACCGGCCTGGCGGCGGTGTTTCTGTCAGGCAAGAACGGGAAGCCGGTGCACCTGGACCCCGCGAAACTCCGGGAAATGAAAATCGAGTATTTCCTGCCCATGTATGGGAAAAAGACGTACGAAGACGTCCAAGTTCATAATTTCTACCGGTCCGGCGGCGGCGATTCCTGTGTGACGATCACGGGACAATTGCCCCGGGAATATTCCGGGCAAGTCACCCTCTACGCGAAATTTCGGGACACCAGCCACGCCTACGTCGGCCACCCGAAATACCTCCACCTGCAGAAGGAACTCCTGGACCTCTACAAGGACATCCCGCTGGACGGGGTCGGTTGGGACGAGGCCGTCCGCGGCGCGGACCTGGAGTCCTACAAGATGGGCGAAGGCTTCTTCGATCTCTTCCGCCGCAAGCGGGGATATCGCCTTACGGAAAAGCTGATTTATCTGGACGCATACGAGAACTCGCCGGAGGCGGTCCGCACCCGCATGGATTACTTCGATCTTCTTTCCGACGTGAATCTCCAGGCCCAGGCGGAGTTCAACGCGCATGCGCGCAAATTGTTCGGCAAAGACATCATCTTGGGCATCCATCAGACCTGGGGCGGCATTGCCTGTGATCTGCGGGCCGGATGTTTCCCTTACTTCAAGCTGGGGAAAGTGCTGACCGATGCCTACACCGACACCTGTTGGATGGTTCCGCGTGAAACGGTGTACCAGAATTACCTCGCGGACAGCCTGCGCAAGGAACTCGGTTTGGAAAAAGCCTATTTGAACGACTGGGGCGGGATCGAAACCAATGAGCTGACCAACTACTACACCCGCCTGAAGTTTCTCTTCAAGATGAACTGGGTTACCATGTACATGGGCATCGCGTCCGAAGGTCTGCCCAACTTCCCGGTCACGGACGTTTGGCCGGAAACGGGACGGTGCGCCGCCCTGCTGGACCGCTTTAACGCGTTCCTTGGCCAGGACCTGTTGCCGTCGGCAGATGTGGCGATCTGGCATGGATGGGAAGGAATCGCCTGCCTGAACAACTTCTTTGTGCGGTTGTATCACGGCGCGATCTCCAACATTGCCATGGCTTGCCTGGAACGCAATGTCCACTTCGATTTCGTCAGCAGCGACCCGGTGGACGGGTGCACGACGGAGAAAGGTTTCGTCCGCATGGGGAAACGGCGGTACCGAACATTTGTGGTTCCCTACGCCTGCGCCTTGCGAACCCGGACCTTCCATAAACTGCAGGAGATGGCGCGGGCGGGCGTGGAGGTCGTGTTCTTTGGTCCGCCCGTGCAGTGGGAGATTGACCGCAGACGGGATTTGTCGGGTGAATTTGCCCAGATGACGGGCATGGCCCCCCTCTCCCTGGCGGCCTTCAGCGAATATTACCGGGAACGGAAACCGGTTCCGGACTTTGCAACCTCGTGGGAGCCCCCCGCGGTGGATTTTGTTTACCCCGTGCAAGCGACCACCGCCGAGGAAATCCGGGACATGAATGGAAATCTTTTCGGTATCCGCAAGGGGACCGTGACCTACCTGCCGGTCGTGGATCCGCGCGAACACCTCGTTGATCTGCTGGCCCGACGACATGGCGCCAACATCCGGCTGTACTCGGACAGCAGCTTTTGCCGCGTGCATGAGGGTGGCGGATCGAAAGAGCGGGTGGTGGTCATCGTGTCCCGGATGAACCGCACCCTGGACGCCGTTTTGAAAATCGGGCCGGACGAATTATTCGTCCGCGGCGGAAGGTGGGCGGCCTTCCGCTTCCAGGAAGGGCGGATTACGGGTTCCTTCTGCGACCACGGGGTCGAAGCAACCTGGCGGGGCATACGTGTTAAGAATGACATCCCGCGAAATAATTAAACGCAATTTATCTTCTGGAGGCGCAAGCCGGTTTGGAATGAATTTCGGCACAGGCCGGTTAAACGATTTTACGGGACAGGGCTTGGCTCCTTCCACTATTTGGACAAAAAAGACTTGGACCGAGGGCAATATGGAGTTTTATACCGATGAATGGGGAAATACCTGGCATCGCCTGGTCGGGATGGGCGCCGGAGGCGAAATTTTCAAGCCGGCCATTCAAGACTGGAGTCAATTGAAAGATTGGCACCTGCCCGATTTTGACGAGTCTTCGCGCTATGCGCCGGTTAAAACAGCCTTTGATACCGAGCCCGATAAATATCATCTTGGCAGTCTGCCCGGTTTTCCTTTCGCAATTTCGCGTTATCTGCGGAAGATGGAAATATACTTTCAGGACCTGATTCTTGAGCGCGAACATATAGATGCGTTGCACGCCAAAGTTGCCGGGCTTTTGGAGCGGATGATTCAACGCTACGCCGAGGCCGGCGCCGACGGCGTTTTTTTCTGCGAAGACTGGGGCATTCAGGACCGCCTGCTGATCAGTCCCGATATGTGGCGTGAAATTTTCAAGCCGCTTTACCGGCGTCTTTGCGCCACGGCGCATAAGGCAGGTCTTCAGGTCTTAATGCATTCGTGCGGATATAACTGGGCTATTCTGGATGATCTGGCCGAGGTCGGTATCAATGCGTTTCAATTTGACCAGACGGAGGTGTACGGGCTTGAGCGGTTGGCGGCAAAATTGAAACCACACGGTGTTTGTTTATGGTCGCCGGTTGATATCCAGAAGATAATGCCGACCGGGGATAAAGCGCTGATTGAAAAATCGGCCGAACGGATGGTGGAACTGTTTTCCAGGCAGAACGGGCGCTTCATTGCCAAGAGTTACGGCGACTTGAAAGGGATCGGAGTCAAAGAGGAATGGGACCTATGGGCCTATGACAAGTTTGCCGAATTGGCGGGCGCATTGACTTAAATCTCGGGCAGGGCAAAGCCCCATGACTGAAGGAAAAAAGTATTATGTATTTTAACTCACTACTGTCCGGTTAAGAAACAGGCGACATGCATTTGAGGCCTGTCATATCTATATAAAATGGTCATTATGACTTTTTTCGATTTCAATTCCAAAGTGCGGTATTTTCGGCTTTTCTCCTCTGATAAACAAGGAGGGGA
>JAHIMN010000191.1 GCA_018896395.1 Verrucomicrobiota bacterium
CTCCGGGTTGCAAGTTGGAAATGTTAATGTTGAGAACGACCGTTTTCAAATGGCCGTCCGCAGCCATTCAACTACGCGTCAATTCTCTTGTTCACACAACTCTGTCGTCTCCTTGATGGTGCGATAGCTTTTTGCAATGGATTCACGTTGCTTCTGATCAAGGTGCAGGACTTGATCGGAGAGGCTGTCCGCAAGTAAGAATGCCGCTGCCCAAGCCCCGACTCGACATGCTTTTGCTGCTTTAGAAACAGGAATCTCGAACATTACTGGCTTATAGTGCATCAGGGGATTGCTGAGTTTATTATGAAGAATCAAGAGCCAATACATATCCTCGTCAGTGAGCACAAGGGGGTTGGTAATGCAGTAGTGGGACATGAAGAACCGTCCGTCCTGAACACGGGCGAGTGCTTTCCAGAATCCAATCAGGTCCCTCTCTAATAGTGGTTTGTCGTCACGCTTCTTAGACTGGCTGGTTGAATCGTTGCCATTCTCCCACATGATACGTTGGGGACCGTGCAGTTCCCCGCCATTGAACACCACTGATTGCGCTTTTTCTTTAAGGAGTTTGGCGGGAGAAACGATCCAGCCGCCAAAGGAGTCCTTCATAACAAAACACAGGTTATGAGCGAGACAGGAAATTGCAGCGGTGTACAGAGCATGATCGATTGTGAGTGGGAGCCATTTCCATTTCATCGCATCGTCAGATACAGCAAAGACTGCGGCCTTCTGCAATGAATCCGTTGCGTTCTCAACACCGTCCAGAACGAGGCTTGCCGACATCCCGTCGATTTGTTCTGCCATGATGATTCTCTCCTGTGCAAAGCATTAATTAACAGCAAATTTGCTATATTAATATATTGGCGGCTTTTCAGATGTCTATTCCTTTGCGCCGTGTTGCTTGAGGAATTCTACCACATCCAAATGGCCCTTTTTTGCAGCCATCATCAACGGCGTCCCGCCGTAATTCCATAATTCCGTCATCTTGCTCCTTACGTTTACGTCCGCACCCTTGGCTACCAGGAATTTAACAACCTCCAGATTGCCCTCATCCGCAGCAGCCATTAGCGCTGTGCTACCGTTCACACTCGTTGCGTTTACGTCCGCACCCTTGCTCACCAGAACTTTCATAATAACAACATGACCTTTGAACGCAGCAGCCATCAGCGGCCTCCCGCCCAACTCGCTCTTAGCGTTCACGTCTGCACCCTTGGATATTAGAAAGTTGACCATATCCAGTTGGCCTTTGCCCACAGCATACATCAGCGGCGTCATGTCTTCATTGTCCCTTGCATCCACGTCCGCACCTTTTTGTAAATACCATTCTACTTTTGCAAGATCACCTTTTGTTGCGGCTTTGTGTATGGTTGGCTGGCTACACCCTGTTACAAAAACCATAAGCAGACACATAAGCATGAATGCAATTCTTGTGGTTTTCTTCATGGGGTTATCCTTTCTCTCGTCATGATTTGCGAACGTCTATTCCATTGCGGCAACTTCGGCAAAACCATCCGGATCAAGTGAACGATACACGTCTTTGAATCGATCAGTCGTCAGGTAGTAAACATAGTAACCGCCGTTCTCCTTTTCTTTCCGGTCAAGAATTTGTAAAGCTCCAGCATGATTGAGGAGACCTGCGAACCCCTGAATCTGGTCTAGTTCTGCTTTGGGACAGTGGGTATCATTCTTCCAGACCTCGCCGGAAGGAGGAACACAGGGCACATAGCACCCGGCTTGGGCTGCGGGAAGTTCGGGATCATACACGATGGTGAAGCCCTGTCTGGCGTTTGGGTCAGAGAGCAGTACGATCTGCTTAAGGAGTTGCTTTTCATGCACCGTCAGGTCTCGGGTTTCCATAGGCGCCTCTTTTGTTCGCTCGGGATGACAATCTCCTTGCATGATCCGAGTCGTCTCTTTACCCACAGATTATGCGGAAGACCCATAACTATTCGTCGCACTCATTTTGAATTCACCAGCATCGGGATATTAACGCTAATCGGCAATATTTATTCACGACAAATTCCCCAATAACATAAATAGCCCAAATTGTTCGATCATTTCTTCTGCTGGAGGAGTCTGTTCACGTCCTCGATCAGGCTGTCGAGATCCTCTTCAATGACACCCCAGACAATCCTATCATCGATAGCGTCATATCCGTGAACGAGGATATTGCGAAAGGAAATGATGTCGCGGTAATTACGGAGCTGCGACAAGAGTTCGGGTTCATCGCGTTTGATCCTATTGATTGCCTCTCCCATAACCTCGAATTTTCGCTCCACCGCGCTGCGAAACAGTTCGTCAGAGGCGTACTCTTCAAAGGTTCTCCTCGCAATGAACTCCTTGATGGCGCGACCTGCCTGAAGGATGTCATGCAGGTGGGCGAGGATTTCATCCTTCATAAACAGGAATCCTCTCTGTCAGGACGCGCGCCTTAAAATAGGGATTTCGCAGGCTGTTTATGGTGAGCAGATCGACCTCGCAGCCCAAGGCGTCTTCCAGCTGATGGAGAAGACCAAAGAAACGTTTCGCAGGCTCATGGTCCGGCTCGCTGAACTCGACGAGCAGATCCACGTCGCTGGACGATGTTGCAGACCCTCGTGCGGTTGACCCAAACGCATCGAGCCGGCGCACGTTGAATTCACGACACGCAGGCAAGGCGATTATCTTGATGTCTTCGGTCTTCATGCTGATATGGTAGCATTTTCTTGGATTGCATCAAGTCTGATCGCCCTGCCGCTCATTCTCAACTATCTGCCATCCTGCATTCGTCCTTCCGATCAGGGCTGGCTTCTGACGTCTGGCATCCGGCGTCTGTCTTCAGGCTTCCGTCGTCTGTCGTCCGGTGTCCGTCCTCCGTGGTCTGGTTTTCTAAGCCGCCAGTCGGTGGTCTGTTCATAAGCGAAGCCAACCCGTAATATGGTTTCCTCACCGAAGGCCGGCCCTACGATTTGGAGCCCCACCGGCAGGTTGGCGCTCGTGAAGCCACAGGGAACCGATAGCGCGCAAATGCCGGCCAGGTTCACCGATGCCGTAAAAATGTCGCTCAGATACATCTGGAGCGGATCGGCGGTTTTTTCGCCGAGCCGATACGCCGCCGTCGGGGCCACCGGCGTCAGCAGCGCATCGCACAATTGAAACACCTTTTCAAAATCGGCACGGATCAGGGCGCGCACTTTCTGGGCGCGGACATAATAAGCATCATAATACCCGCTACTGAGCACGTAGGTGCCCAGGATAATGCGGCGCTTGACTTCCGTCCCAAACCCGGCCGCGCGGGTGCGCGTGTACATGGCAAAGGGATCCGTGGCGTCTTTGACCCGCAATCCATAACGCACGCCGTCGAACCGTGCCAGGTTGGCCGAGGCTTCCGCGCAGGCAATGATGTAATAGGTGGCGATGGCGTAGGGCGTCGCCGGCAGACTAACCTCTACGATGCTCGCGCCCAGGCCCTCGCAGTGACGGATGGCCTGCTGAATGCAACGCGCCACCTCCGGGTCCACGCCGTCAATAAAATACTCCTTAGGAAGGCCCAACTTCATTCCCGCCAAGTCCTTCCGCAGGTTGGCCTCGTAGTCGGGCACCGGCGCCGGGATGGACGTGGAATCCATCGTGTCATGGCCGGCCATGACCTGAAGCAACAGGGCAGCGTCACGGATATCCTTGGTCATGGGTCCGATCTGGTCCAGCGACGAAGCGAACGCCGTGAGTCCGTAGCGCGAGACCCGGCCATAGGTCGGCTTGAGACCAACACAGCCACAAAATGACGCCGGCAGGCGCACGGAACCGCCCGTATCGGTGCCCAACGCGGCAATGGCTTCATCGGCGGCAACGACCGCCCCGGACCCGCCGCTCGATCCGCCGGGCACGCACGCCAGGTTCCAGGGATTGCGCGTTATTTTAAAAGCCGAGTTTTCGGTTGTGGACCCCATGGCAAACTCATCCATGTTGGCACGTCCCACGAACAGGGCGCCCTCGGCGCGCAACCGGGCAATGGCCGTGGCGTCATAAGGCGAATGATACCCCTCCAGAATGCGCGAAGCACACCGGCAAGATTGGCCCTGAACATTGAGCAGGTCCTTGACCGCAATCGGTATGCCCAGGAGCTTGCCTTTGCACCCTTTTTTCCGGAGTGCGTCGGCCGCGTCGGCCTGCCGGAGCGCGTCGGCTTCATCCACCTCCAGGTAACCCTGGATCTGCGTGTCCCGCACGCGAATCGCGCCCAGAAGCGTTTCGACTAGTTCCCGGGAGGTGCCGGTTCCCTGATCGAGGCGCGCTTTTGCCGCATGCACGGTCAATTCATTCCACGCCGGCATACCGTTCATTCCTCATCAAATGATCTTCGGGACCAGAAATTGTTCATTGTCGTGCACGGGGGCGTTGGCCAGAACAACTTGGCGATCAAGGCCGCAGCGTTCCTCATCCTTGCGCAACACGTTGGCAATCCGCCCGGTATGGGCCATGGGCTCGATCGCGGAGACATCCACATGTTCGAGGTCTTTAACGTAGTCCACGATCTGCGTCAACTGCGCCTGAAAGGTTTGCAGTTCGGCGGCGGTCAATTGAATTCGAGCCAGGTTGGCGACATAGGCAACGTCAATTTTTTCAGCATTGCACGCTGGCGTTGAATTCGTCATGCGCTTGTCTCCTCCCATGGCCGGATATCAGGAATAATTAGATTTTATTATTGCCGAATGCGCAGCATATGTCAATTCACAATGCAGCCGTCCTGTCCGCACAACGTGTTTTGCTCACAAAGGCGCAAGCGATGCATTTGAATTTTACGAGCAACGCGCGCAAAATTCAGATGCTTCGTTTATTTTGCTTGACGCTTATCTTCAAGCTTGCCATATTGCACGCCACTTATGGGACAACAATTACGACCTCGATTAAAACGGCACCGGCGGAAACGCTGGATTGAACGCAAAAAAAAGGCCGCTCATCTGGCGGCCAAGGCCAAGCCCAAGCCCAAACCGACTCCGGCGCCTACACCTGCTTCCGCGCCTGCCGGCGTACCGGCCGTACCGGCCACAGCCGGTGTGCCAGCCACAGCCGGTGTGCCAGCCACAACCGGTATGCCGGCCACAACCGGTGTGCCGGCCACAGCCGGTATGCCGGCCACAACCGGTGTGCCGGCCACAGCCGGTGTGCCGGCCAAAGCCTGAACCCGCCAATCGGCGGGCCGCCGATTGGCGGGCCGCCGATTGGAGGGCAGTATCAGCCGGAGGACCGCTTACGGAATGGAACAAGCCATGAGCGCCAAGGCCTGCACCCGGGTTCTCTCCATCATCTTTTTGACCATGGGACTGGTTTTACAACCAGGCTGCCTGTCGTTTCAGCATGCCCTGCCCCCCTTACCGGCAGACGCAATCAAGCCGGTTGTGGCGGTGACAACGTTCCGCAACGAAACGGGCTTTTCAGGTCAGTGGGAACTGGGCCGGGGAATTCCGGATCTGATCGTGGCCGAACTCTTGCAGACGAAGCGGGTCGTGGTCGTGGATCGCCAGAACCTGCCGGAAGTGGTCGGCGAAATCACGCGGCAGGGGAACGAGCTGTTCCGCAAGGAGGACGGCGTCACCCGCGGCCGGCTGAAAAACGCGCGCTTCCTCATCCGCGGGGTCATCACGGATTTCACCCAGACCGGCAATGCCACGGGCTGGTTCCGTTCCTCAAAAGCCGAAGCCGGAATCTGGGGAGCGCGCGCCCTGGTGATGATCAACCTGACGATTATTGATGTCGAGAGCGGCGAAGTGCTCTGCTCGGTCCCGGCCGAAGGCCATGCTTATGCCTCATTCTACTGGACCAGGTTTAATTATAAGGACGTCTCCTTCGGCGGCGACGCGTTCTTTAAGACCCCCATCGGTGCGGCCACCCGCGAAGCCATCCAGCAGGCTGTGATCGAAATTATGCGCCATCTGCCCCTGGTGACCTGGCGGCCGCGTATCGCGGAAGCCGCCGCCAACACGGCTATCATTAATGGCGGCGAAAATTACGGCGTGCAGGCCGGCGCGGTGTTTAATGTCCGCGAAGCCGGACGAACGATTACCGATCCCACTACCGGCAATGTTATTGACTACATTGAAGGCAATGTCGTCGGGCAGATCCGGATTACGCAGGTGCGGCCCCAGGCCGCGGATGGGGTTATAATCTCCGGGAAAGCCAAGCGCGGAGATTTTCTGGAGAAGAGCGACTGCCGCCGCTAAATATCAGATCAAAGTTCCCTGCTGATTCTTCGGTTTGAGTCCCAGCCTTTGGTAACAAAGGTCCGTGGCCACGCGCCCCTGCGAGGTGCGCTTGAGATAGCCTTCCTGGATCAGGTAGGGTTCATACACTTCTTCCAGAGTGTCGGGCTCCTCCCCCACGGAGACGGCCAGCGAACTGATCCCCACCGGACCGCCCGCGAATTTCTCGACGATCACCCGCAGCAGGCGCTTATCCATTTCGTCGAGCCCGTGCTTATCAATGTCCAGCATGGTCAGGGCCTGGTCGGCGATCGTATGCACGATTTTATTGTTGGCCTTGACCTGGGCGAAATCGCGCACCCAGCGCAGGAGGTTGTTGGCAATCCGCGGCGTGCCGCGCGCACGCCCGGCAATTTCACGGGCGCCGGGATCGTCAATATCTACGTTAAGAATGCGGGCGGAACGCCGGATAATTTTGCCCAACTCGTCGGCATGATAATAATCCAGGCGGCAATTCATGCCAAAGCGCGTGCGCAAGGGCGCCGACAATAACCCGCTCCGGGTCGTCGCCCCGATGAGGGTAAACTTGGGCAAATTGAGCCGCACGGAGCGCGCATGCGGCCCCTGGTCAATCATGATATCAATGACAAAATCCTCCATGGCCGAATAGAGGTATTCCTCCACCGATTTCTGCATGCGATGAATTTCGTCAATAAAAATGATGTCGCCGCGCTCGGCGCTGGTAAGCAAGCCCGCCAGGTCCCCGGGCTTCTCGATCACCGGCCCGGAGGTTGCCCTGAGGTTGACGCCCATGGCATCGGCCAGGATATAGGCCAGCGTCGTTTTGCCCAGACCCGGCGGGCCGGAGAGCAGGACATGATCCAACACATCCTGGCGGCCGCGGGCGGCTTCCACGAACAGTTCCAGCCGCTCCTTGACCCGGGCCTGCCCGACAAAGTCACGGAACTTGCTCGGCCGCAGGCTGAGATCCAGCGCCGGGTCTTTCTTGTTGAATTCCTCCGTTTTCGGGCATTCGGTCATGGATGAAGCATACCTTGTGTATCCAGCCGATGCAAGTCGGCAGTCAGGCCGGCAGTCAGGCCCTTGATCCGCGCGTAAATTGGGAATGGCGAATGGCGCATGGTTATTTACTTTCGCACAAGCTTAAGCTATGGTGTCCGGGCGTAGTTATGCAATTGACATAGGTTCATACATAGCGGAGACGGAATGGTCTTTCAAGAGGCAATCGCTGATAAATTAACGACGATCACGAGGAGAATGTCATGGCTAAAATTGCGCTGATTGGCGCCGGGAGTCTCATTTTTTGCAAAACGCTGGTCATGGATATTCTGGCTACGGAGGCATTGAAGGGGAGCGAGCTTTGCCTCATGAGCCGCACCAAACCCAAGCTGGACCGGATGGCGACGTTTGTCAAGCGTGTCATCCGGGAGAATGGGTTGCCGGCGACGGTGACGACCACGCTGGACCGCCGCAAGGCCCTGGCCGGCGCCAAGTATGTCATCGTGATGATCCAGGTCGGCGGGGTGGACGCGTTCCGCTGGGATTATGAAATTCCGCTGAAATACGGAGTGGATCAGTGCATTGGTGATTCACTGGGACCGGGCGGCATTTTCCGCGGACTCCGCACCATTCCGGCACTGGTGGATATCGTCCGGGACATGGGAGCGTTATGTCCGGACGCTGTCTTGCTGAATTATGCCAATCCGATGGGCATTAATTGTACGGCCCTGGGACAGATCGGCCGCATTCCCTATATTGGCCTTTGCCACGGCGTGCAAACCACCCTGGATTTAATCAGCCGTTATGTCGGCGTTCCCAAGGAACACGTTGATTTTTTGTGCGCCGGCATCAATCACATGGCCTGGTTTCTGTCGCTGAAGGATAAGCGGACGGGCGCCGATTTATATCCCATCCTGCGGGCCAACATGGAGAAGCCGGAATACTATGTGAATGAAAAGGTGCGCGGCGAAGTCATGCGCCATTTCGGGTATTTCATGACCGAGAGCACCGGGCATCTCTCGGAATATGTGCCGTGGTTCCGCAAGAACCGGAAGGCGTTGGACTTGTATTGCGACCAGCCCGGCTTCGGCGGCGCCACCGGCGCCTACTACAAGTACTGCGCGATGATCGCCAAAAAGTACGACCAGATCAACTACCTGGACCTTGAGTCCCCGAAGATTACGCGCCGTAGCGTGGAATATTGCTCTTATATTCTTGAGGCCATGGAGACGGACCGCGCCTTCCGCTTGAACGGCAACGTTCGCAACGACGGCTACATCACGAACCTGCCGCAGGGTTGCTGTGTCGAGGTGCCGGTCTTTGTGGACCGCCGCGGCTTGCATCCGGCCAAGATCGGCGAGTTGCCGATCCAATGCGCGGCGCTGAATATGAGCAACATCGCAGTCCAACAGTTGACGGTCCAGGCGGCCTTGACGGGCGATCCGGAATTCGCGATGCAGGCCGTGGCCATGGACCCGCTGGCCGGCGCCGTCGGCACACTCGGCGAAGTGCGCGAGATGGTGCGCGCAATGTTCAAGGCCGAAGCCCAGTGGCTGCCGCAGTTCCAGGGACGGCTGCCGGCGGCGCGGCCGGTCATCAAGTTCCCGAAGAACGTTAAGCCCGTGGACGTGCCGGTGGACCCGGCCCTGGCCGTGGCCAACCGGTTCGGTCAGCTCGCGACCCAGCAAGTCACGCGCAAGAAATGAGCGGAAATTAGCACCCTAACAACAAGGAACCACTATATGAAACAAGAAAACATCAGCAAAGATTTGAACCACGGATGAACACAGATTGACACGGATACTGACAGGGAGCGAGAAAACTTTTTTATTTTTTCTATATCAGTGTTTATCAATGTCCATCTGTGGTTCGTTTTTTTGTATTACGGGCATAGCCCGCGTTAGACATTAAACAAGAGGAGCATAAAGCATGGCGGAGGCAAAGAAAGTCAGGATCGGATTCGTCGGTGTTGGCGGCATGGGCCAGGCGGCGCATCTGCGTAATTACGTAATGGTGCCGGAGTGCGAAGTGGTCGCCATTGCGGAAGTCAAGCAGGACTTGGGCCGAAACGTCGCGGCGCGCTGGGGCGTCAAGAAGATCTACGCGTCGCATGCAGAAATGCTGGCCAGGGAGAAACTGGACGGCATCGTGGCATCGCAGCCGTTCACGCGGCATGGCACGCTGGTGCCGGAACTGCTCAAGGCCGGAGTGCCGGTATTCACCGAGAAGCCGCTCGCCGGTTCCATCGAAATGGGCGCGAAAATCGTCAAGGCCGTGCAAGCCGCCAAGACGTGGATGATGATCGGCTACCACAAGCGTTCGGACCCGGCCACCATGCTGGTCAAGGCGGAGATCGAACGCCTGAAGAAAACCCGGGAACTCGGCAAGCTGAACTATATCCGCATCCTGATGCCCGCCGGCGACTGGCAGGCCAACGGCTTCAACCAGAACGTCAGCGGCCATGACCCGAACCCGACGTTTACAGGGGACCCGCCGGCCTCCGACATGGACAAGGCAACGAACGACATTTATATCGGGTTTGTCAACTACTACATCCACCAAGTCAACCTGATGCGGTACCTGCTGGGCGAGTCCTGGGCCGTGAACTACGCCGCCAAGTCGGGCCTGCTCCTGGCCGGCGAGAGTGCCGGCGGTGTGACCTGTTCCATAGAAATGAGCCCGTACGCCACTACGATCGACTGGCAGGAGCACGCTTTTGTCTGCTTTGAGCACGGTTTTCTCAAACTGGAATTGCCTGCGCCGCTGGCGTTCACGCGCCCGGGTCGCGTTGAAATGTTCCGCGATCCGGGAGACGGCGCCCAGCCGAAGACCGAGATTCCGCAGCTTCCCTGGGTCCATGCCATGTGGCAACAAGCCCGAAATTTTGTGGCCGCGATCCAGGGCAAGGGCCCAATCATCTGCACCGCGGAAGACGCGCTTGAAGACATCAAACTTGCCCGCGAATACATTCGTATCTGGAAGGGCAAGTAAACAAGGAGCAAGCGCATGCCTCTCAAATGGCGCAGAATGTGGGTTTCCGACGAAACGTTCGAGTCCGCCGGCATTTTTGATGTCAACGGCGATGGAATCTTAGACATCGTATCCGGCGCATTCTGGTACCAGGGACCGGACTTCCGCAAGAAACACTTCATCGGCGCGGTGAGAGCGGAGGGGGAATACTTCGACGACTTCTCCACCATCGCCCTGGACATCAACGGCAACGGGCGCCTGGACTACGTAACCGGCGGCTGGTGGGGCAACAACCTGCGCTGGCGCGAGTGTCCCGAAGACCCGACCAAGCCCTGGCCCGAGCACATCATCGCCGAGACCGGCAACGTCGAAACGACGCGCGCCTGGGACATTGACGACGACGGGATTATCGA
>JAHIMN010000020.1 GCA_018896395.1 Verrucomicrobiota bacterium
GGTATCCTGACGTCGACCGGACGATAAGTTGTGATGATTTCATCAGCGCCAATTTCGTCGCGATGCAGAAAAATGCCGGCGACCTGCCGCCGCCGGACGCCATAGCCGTGGTGGAAGGATTGTTGTTCCAGGCCTGCCGGCGGAAGGCCGCCGGTGATTCAGCCAACGCCGCGGCAGATGAGCGCCGGGCACGCGCGTTCTGGGATATCTACATGCAGGCGCGCGCAAGCGAGGATCATCGCCAGCGCACGGGCTTGCCCGAGTTGGATATATTGCGCCGTCAGGCCGAGCGACGCGCGCAGGAGGAAACAACCGATCCCGCCATTATTAAAAAACGGGAAGCCGTTCGCGGCTTGAAATTGGAAACTGGAAATTAGATCGTTCCGTTTAAACATGACACACTTTTGCGGAGATCTTTTTCGGCTCGGCGAGGCCTCGGGCTGAGCCGTCTTTGGTTGCAGCTAAAGGCCGCCTGGGGAAAGAAAGATTCCGATTCGGCGCCAATTTCCAGTTTCTAATTTCCAATTTAAAGTTTCGATCCTGAATACATTTATTAACAGTACAAAAGCGTGAAGACCAAATCTTTAATTTCCAGTTTCCAATTCCTGCCCGCAATACTACGCATAGCGTTGCAGGCGGGTCAGCGTTCCCTGATCGCTTGCCGACACTTTTTGTTTTTTACAGCACTCATCTTATCTTTGGCCTCCTTCCCCGCCTGCGACGCGCGCCGACCGGCGCCGAAGCAATCGTTCCTGGCCATGGGCACGCTGGGCTCCGTGTCACTGCCGGCGAGCGAAGCGGAGCGTCTCGCGGAAGCGACCGCCATCGTGACGAACATTCTGCGCGATCTGGAAGAGCGCTGTAGCGTATATCGGCCGGAAAGTGAACTCTCCCGCTTGAATGCCCAGGCCGGAAAAGCGCCGGTTCCCGTTTCGCGGGAACTGCGCGAGCTATTGGTCCTGGCCAAGGCTTACGGGGACCTGAGCGACGGCGCGTTTGACGTTACCATTGGCCCGCTTATGAAGCTTTGGGGATTCAACTCGAACCAGCCACCGGCACACCCGTTGACGCCCGATCAGGTGCGCCCCTTTTTGAACAAGATCGGCTATCGGCATATCGTCATTTCCAACGACACCGCGTTCCTGGATCAGGCCGGCGTCCAGGTGGATCTGGGCGGGATAGCCAAGGGTTATGCCGTTGACCGGTGTTGCGCGGAATTATTAAGTCATGGTTTTTCCAACGCCCTGGTAAATCTTGGCGGCAACATGCGCGCCCTGGGTACGCCCGTTACGCCGGGTACGCCCGTTACGCCGGGTACGCCCGGTACGCCGGGTGCGCCCGATACGCCGGGTGCGCCCGATAAAGACCGGGCATGGAAAATCGCGGTGCGTCATCCGTTCGTGCCCGGCCAATCGCTCGGCACTCTGCGCCTGTCGAACGGACAAGCCGTGGCCACCTCCGGCCATTACGAGCGGTTTGTGACCTTGAACGGACGCCGGTACGCGCATGTCATGGATCCGCGCACCGGGTTTCCGGTGAGCGGCATGGCGGGCATTACGGTCCTGGCGCCAAAGGCCGCGGACGCCGACGCCCTTTCCACCACGCTCTTTGTGCTGGGCACACAGGAAGGCTTGACGGTGTTGAAAAAGAAACCCGGGTGCGCCGCGCTATTCGTGCCGGATCAACAGCCCCTGGAAATCCGGATTACACCGGGACTCGCCAACTGGTTCAACCCGGATCCTGAAGTGGCCAACCGGGTAAAGCATCTGGAGTAATCGGAGGCCAGAGGACGGAGGAC
The DNA here is from genome assembly GCA_018896395.1 of Verrucomicrobiota bacterium. Classification (GTDB taxonomy): domain Bacteria; phylum Verrucomicrobiota; class Kiritimatiellia; order JAAZAB01; family JAAZAB01; genus VSJD01. The sequence goes on from JAHIMN010000020.1 coordinate 1,799, forward strand.
AGATACCAGACGACGGACGACAGACGACGGAGGAGAGAGGAGAAGAAGTCAGAGGTCGGCAATCCCGCGAGGCGCGGGGCAAGTCATCAACTTGTCCCGCCAAAGGCGGGATTAACAAACAGGCTCCGCCAAAGCGCTACGCCCAGGCGAGTCAGCAATCATAAATCGGAAATCACAAATCAGAAATACTCTACCGCGCTTCCATCATCAGGTCATTTAACATCCGGATAACGATACGGCCGACGATCCCCAGACTTTCGGCGCTCAGCTTGGCAAGGGTGTCCTGCGGGGTGTGCCAGTAATCGTTCCGGCCGGGCGCCGAGCCGTACTCGAAATCAATAAGGACAATGGACGGCATGCCCGCCTCCAGAAATGGCTGATGATCATCCAGCAGGGCGCCCGCCATAAGCGCAAATTTATCGCGGACTTTTTCCGCCGCCGCCGCGCGGAATACGCGGGACACCAGGTCCGATGTGCTGTTGCGCGGAATCGTGACCGTCAAATCCCTGTCGCCGATCATATCGAGGATGATCACGGCGCGGACCTGGTCCACGCGCCGGTTCAAACACAGCGCCCGCGCCGCATGGCGACTGCCGTGCAGTCCGTCGCGTGCGGTATAGCTGTGCCGGCATTCCTCGCCGTCGAAAAATGCGATGCCGATATTAACGGGCAACGGACCAGCCGCCTGCAGAACCCGGGCCAGTTCCAATAGCAGGCCCGAACTGGAGGCCGAATCGTTGGCGCCTTCAAAGCCGGCGCCCAGGCCTGATTTCGTGTCGAAATGCGAGCCCAGAAATATCCAGGGCGCTTTGTCCGCCCGGCGGCCGGCAGCGGGAATAACACCCATGACATTCCAGAAGGTCGTTTTGCCGGCAGGGGTTTCGTCCGTGAAGACATCCAGCGCGGATTGGACACCCACAACCTGCAGGCGCACCAGGAGATGACCGGCCGCGTGGCGCGCACCCGGCGTGCCGGCGGCGCGGGGCCCCAGCGCTACCAGCGCGCGCGCTTCCGCCAGGGCGTTATCGGCGTCCAGGACGCGGGGCGCTATGGGTCTAAAGACCGTCGCTTTCGGCGAGGGCGCAGGCCGACAGCCGGAAGTATAAAGCAGCGCGGCAATTAATAAACTTATGATGAGGCAATGCGTCATTGGCAGGATTATGGGCTTTTTTCAGAGCATCCCGGCCAGCAGGGCTTGCACTTCGGCTTCCAGGTTGCGGTCCTTGGCGCGCTGAACGCGGCGCTGTTGGGAGGTTAAAAGCTCTTTGCGCAAGGCCGCATCCGTCAGAACGCGATTGAACAGCGCGCCCAGTTCGGCCGGCGCAAGATCTTCGTACAGCACGCCGGCCCCATCCATGGCCTCGGGCATGCCGCCGGCAGCGCGGGCAATGACGGGAATCCCGTGATCCATGGCCTCCACCAGCGGCAGGCAATAGCCTTCATGCTCGCTGGTGGACACGAACAGATCGGCCACCCGGTAATACGCCAGGAGCCCGGCGGGCGAGGCAAAGCCTTCAAAACATACATTGGGTAAATCCAAATCACCGGCCAGCATGCGCAACATGGTTAAATAGCGGGGCGCACTGCGGGGGGACCCGACAATGATCAGGCGACTGAATGGATTGATCGCCATGTGAAACCAGGCAAACGCCAGGATCAAATCCTCGATCCGCTTATTGGGCGCAATCCGGCCTACAAACAAGATATTCTTCAATGGACCGGCGAATTTCTCAAGGATCAGCGGATCCGGCGGCATGTCCGGCGGTTTCGGTGAGAACAGGAGCGGCAACACCTCGACGCCGTCAATGCCCTCGGCCTTTAACTCCGCCGCATTGAACCGGGACACCGCCCATACCGCGTCTGAGCGCCGGGCTGTTTCGCGCAGGGCGACGCGCGCCGCGCGCAGTTGCGCGGCCACGGCATCGTCGAACCCGGTAAAATATTCAGCCGGCGTAATATTGTGATACACCATGATTTTTTTGGCCGGCGAAGCCAGAAACACCTCGGCCGCCGGCGAGGCGATGCCATAGTGGTACAAACAGAGGTCGCTTTCTTCGGCCGCGTAATCCATCAGGGAGCGGCAATCCGTTTTCAGACTGGGCGATACCCGGGAGGGGTCCGCATAGATTTCGGAGCAATGGCCCCCGCACCGGAATATTTCCCGGAGCCGCCGCGCCTCGTTGGAAATGGCATCGCCGTCGGCATAACCGACCAGGACCTGGTGGATATTCATCGCCATACTCCGCCGTTTTAGTTCGGATTGTCATCCTGAGCGCAGCGAAGGATCTCCATCAGCTAGATTCCTCGCTTCGCTCGGAATGACAACTAATGCCGGATTGAAATTCCGGTTCATTTCATCAGGCTTTGCAATTGCCGCTTTGCTTTTCCAGTTCGGCCACGCGCCGCTTCAAATCGGCCGTTTCCTTCTGACGCTGGGTTAACTCGAACTCCAGCGCACTGGTCAGCTGAATATTAATCAGGTTCTGCTGGAATGCGATCCGGTCATGCTGGTACCGCAGAAGCTTCCAGAGGAGCGCCTTGAGCCTGGTCATGAACAGGCTGACCACGCCGGGCTTCCGGGGAATGGCAAAATCAAGCGTGTCAACCGCGTTCCGACAGCGGATCAGGCTGATGAGCTGATCCAGATATTCGGCTTCGGATTGCGCCCGCGCCAGCGGCATAATGTCCGGCGCAACCAGCGAGGGTTTCGGCTTGGGGTTGGCTTCGCCGCGCTCCATGACCGCGGCCTGCCGGCGCAGTTCCCGGCCCAGGTCATGGGTTCTGTCCTGACCGGCAACACTAAGTTTCATGGCTTTGGCTGATGCTCCCAGACGCAGTTCAATTGGAAGACGCCCTTGTCGTCGCTCACATCCTTGATCAGGAACGGATGCAGATCTTCCTGGCGATGATACTGGATCTTATGATCCCACGAATGTACGGCCAGGGACAGGAAAAACCGGCCCTGTTTCAATGCCAGCGGCTCGATCCGCAAGCGCACCCGGCCGTCGCCCTCGATGGCGGCGATAGGGACTTTCGCAATCTGCGTGTTGGAGCCGAAGACATAAAACCCGTTGCCGGTCTTGATACTGAAACCAAAGACGGGTGTTGCAATGCGCCGATGCGCGTGGTAACCAATTTCAACTGTCATGGCGCCGCCGGTGTAGAACGTGGAGGTTTCCGCCCCAGTTGCATCCAACAGCCGGATGGAGCGCATCTCAACCTCGCGGGTGCCGTGCTCTTCCACGCTGAACAGGCCGAGCTTGACCATGTAGCTCTTGAGGTAGGAAAAGATCACATCGGCGGGTTTCCCCTGCATGATGAAGCGACCCTCATGGATCAACAGCACGTCACTGCAGAATTCCTCGACCGTCTCCAGGGCATGCGAGACGAACAGGATGGTTTTCCCTTTTTTCTGGAATAGGCGGATGCGGTCGAGGCACTTTGTCTGGAAGGATATGTCACCGACGGCCAGGACTTCATCAATGAGCAGAATATCGGGATTCATTTCCACCGCCACGGAAAATGCCAGGCGCACGTACATGCCGCTGGAATAGTGCTTCACGGGCATGTCAATGAATCCGTGCAGTTCGGCAAAGTCCACGATGTGGTCAAACCGCCGCCGGATGTCCTCGCGCGCAATACCCAGAATCGCCGCGTTGAGGTAAATATTTTCGCGCCCCGACAGGTCGGGATGGAAGCCCGCGCCCAGCTCAAGCAGGGCCGATATGCGCCCTGTTGTCCGCACCGTGCCTTCGGTCGGCACCATGGTTTGGGCAATGAGGCCCAGGAGCGAACTCTTGCCCGATCCATTGGGCCCGATGACACCGACCGTCTGCCCTTGATGGATTTTGAAATTGATGTCCCGCAGCGCCCAGAATCCGTCGGCCTTCGCGCCGCTCAGCCAGCGCGGCAGGGCGCCCAGGAGCGTCGGCGTACCGATATCCTGCTTGCGATACCACTTTCCCAGTCCTTTGGCTTCGATCGCGATCATAACATGTCCGAAAAATAGCGCTGGCTGCGCTGAAACACGACGTAGGCTGCCCCCATGATTACCAGCGGGATAAGCAGTCCCACGACACTGGTCGCCGTCCAGGGGAATGAAACGCCCGGCAGCTGCATTGCCCGATAGCCGGTAATGATGACCGTCATCGGGTTCAGCAGGTACACCTGGGCAACCCACGGATGGGAGCGGGCCACGCCTTCCACCAACGACAAGGGATACATGACCGGGCTCATGAAAAACCAGGCGCTCATCAGCAGGTTCACGATATGCTGGGTGTCACGAAAATACACGTTGGCGGCGGCCACCAGCAAAACCAGCGAGAAATTAAAGAGCAGATGATATAGACTCATGAGCGGCACCCAGAGCGTGGTCACCTCCAGGAAAGTGCTTTTCATGTTATAAAGGAGAATGGCCACCAGCACCCATTGCACCACCAAGGTCAGCAGAAAATTTACCAGGCCGGTCACGCTGACCGAAAGCGGCAGGATAATGCGCGGAAAAAAGACCTTTTTGACCAGCGAGGAATTGCCTGTCACGCAGTTCAGGCCGGCATTGACACACTGGACCGTGAACTGCCAGGCGAATACGCCGATGATAATATCCTCGTACTGAATCCCGAACCCCCGCCCCCCCGCCAGCAGGCGCAGGAAGCCGATGTAAATGATCGCCATGAACAACGGCGTCAGGATGGTCCATAGAAATCCCAGGATGGAGCCCCGGTAGCGGGTCTTGAGGTCCCGCGCCACCAGGTTCCAGAGCAGATCCCAGTACCTGAAAACGTCTTTAATCGTTTGGATCATAAAGTGGTCACTTTACTCGATTGCCATGCGGCGGTAAAGTCCCGTTCCGGGGCCAGACGACAGACGGCAGACGACGGAGGTTAGCAACCAGCCGGCTATACTTCCGACGCTTCCGCATGCTTTCGGTCTACAGCCTACAGTCTACAGCCTTTAGCCTTCTCTTACTTCAGCCGCTTTATAGTAATCCGCTGAATTTCCAGATCGGAGGCGGCATTATAATGCAGCGCCAGATTAAACGGTAGATTTTCATACTGCCGCCAGCGGACGCTCGCCGGCCGGCCGGCGAGGATCACGCTGGCTGGCCGGGCCGCGCCCACGCCCTCCACGGCCGCCTCATTCTGTTCCAGATTGATTACCCCCAGCTCAATGCCGGGCGCCGCCGGTGAAGTAAAAGCAATGTTTATTTCATAAGTTCCCCTGGGTAGCGGCAACTTGGGCCCGTACAACACAAAGCCTTGCGGATCATAATCCCGGCGGAAAACCACGCCGCCGGATTTCAAATCCGTGTATCCCGCGTGGAAAAAAAGCGGGGCCGGCAACGTCATGGATTCGCCTGGATTCAGCCGGTGCCACGGCCCGGCCGTCAGCAGGCTCAGATCGAGATCCACGGCGCCCGCTTGAAGCACCAGCTTCAAGCTCAGGACGGCAAATCCCCGGAAGGCCGGAACGGAAAGATTCAGCCAGGTCCATTCTTCGGCTTGGACCTTGAGCGGCGCAAGCGTGGTCACACGCTCATCGGTCATCAGTTCTCCGCCGAGCGTGCCCTGTCCCCGGACGCGCACCAGCCAATGCAGATTGGATACCGACGCCACGCGGATCGGGGTCGTTCGCAGGCTGGCATTCGTTTCCTCGAGGGCCACAAAAGCCCGGCCACCGGCTTCGGGGCTCAGCACAACGGTCACCCGGCGCTCCGCGATGGTTTTCTCCATTTCAAAGCGGCGCGCGGGAATCAGGATATCCCAGGCCGGCGCCAACCTGGTCCGCGGTGAATCCATAATTTTGAAAGCCCACACACTGCCATCCTGGCACAGTAATTCCAGCCGCGGGTGGCGCAACAACTGCTGGAGCGTGGCCGTCACGGGGAACGGGCTGACCTTTTCCGGAAACAGGTTTTCGTGCAGGAGAATATAACGGACATGCATGCCGAGCAGGCCTTTGACCTGATCCTCGGAAAGTCCGCCCTGGTTCACGCTTTCAAACCGGCGAAACACGTTTTCAAAATACCCCTGCTTGATAAACGGGTTATAGCCGTTGACCATGCGCACCCGGTAGATCGAGGCGAAATACTGATAAACCGAAGCATAGTGCGAATCGCCCGGCCAGAGCGGGAGCACCAGCGCACGCGGGATCGCCTGACCGGCGGCGGCATCGGCGGCCACCGCCGCATAGGCCCCTTGATTTTTCTCCAGCAGGGAAATTGTGGGATTGGACTGGCGGGGGTAGTCCCAAAGGATTAAGCCGGCAAAGACAATTGGCACCAGGATGAACCATGCCCGGCCTGCCCGGAGCTGAATAAGCGCCGTCAACGTAATGGCCGAAGCCACCGCCAGGAACGACGGCATCAGGCAGAAAATCTTGGCCGGCTGACGAATCATGGCATAGGGCGGAATAATCAAACGGCATATTCTGAAAAGCAGACCGTGTTCCGGTCCCCGCGGACCCAGCGCCAGAAACATGATCACCACCATGGCCAGAAGCATAAGCACCAGGACGATCAGTGTGCGGCCATGTGTGCGCCAGTTACCCCACGCTCTGCGAACCAGCGCCAGCCAACCGACCGTGATAAATGCCGGGATAAGCACGCCCAGGTAGATATGGGCTGAAGTACCCCGTGTGTTTATCCCGCAAAAGCCTTGCCAATCCGGAGCAAAGAGCATGACTTCACGGAGCGTGCGCGGACCGATGGCGTGCGCCACCGGCGCCAGAGCGGTCACCGCGCGATAGAGGCCTTTCATCAAGACCGGGAACAGGAGCGCCACAACGGCGAACAGGCCGATGGGCAGGAGCGCCAGAACTAAGCGCCGATAACTCGCGCCCTGGCGCCATTGAAAATCAGTTCGTCCCGCGAACGCCACGACGCCCCAGACCGGCACTGCTAAAGTCCCGAAAAAGAACACATGACTGTCGCCCCAGGAGGCCAGGAGCAGGGCCGCCCCGGCCAGGACTCCGCCCCGGACCCGATCTTCCCGGACGGCCAGGTCCACACCGAGCAGGATTGCGGGAATCCAGGTCATGGCAAACCCGGCCGGACTGCCGCCGAAAAGGTTGATCCAGCGAAACGGCAAAACGATCCCAAGCAAGGCGGCCACAGCGGCCACCCATTCAGACCGCGTCCAGCGCCGGACAAGCAACCACGTCAGCAGATAGGTAAGCCACAGCGAGATAAATCCCGTCAGGTTCCAGCCAAAGGACCGGCCCCCCAACCAGGCGCCAGCGGCATAAATCAGTGAAAAAGGAATATAATAGGCATACGGCTCGAAGCGCTCGCGGTCATTGCCGGTATTGAATTCGTAAAGATTATAAAAAAGCGGAGTTTTGCCGGCTACCATGTCCCCGGCCAGCCAGCAGTAATACATGAACTGCAGGTGATCACCGGGGACGAGAGGCTGAATATCAGCCGCTTCCCGGTGGGCCGCGGCGGGAATTCCAGCGCCGACATAGCGCGGCAGGGGCCAGGAAACAAGCAACCAGACACCCAGCGTTACCGCGAGCGAGAGGCCACTGAGCTTCCAGGCAGATAAACGGGATTGACTGTCAGCCATGCTTAAAACTTAACGCAAAGGCACACAGGCGCAAAGCACGAAATGCATCAGGGCTTAATGGGCACCTTGCGCCAGCCGTCGCTTTCCGTGAATTCGCGGGCGGAAAAACACCAGACGACCCATTTTTTTCCAGCCCAGTAGTTCGGGTCTTTCTGGGCACGCCGCAACAGGTTAATGCGCGAGGGTGTGGCGCCCGACCCGCGCACCGCCACCAGGTCCACGGGAATACCCAACTCCAGCGCAAGCTGGTCGGACAACCCCGCATCCCGGGCCAACATGTCATCGCCACCATGAAAAACCAGGCCGTGACTGTCCCCCAATAAGATAACCGGACTTTTGGAGGACGGCTCGACCGCTCCGCGTTGGCCGGCGCGGCTGACCCGCCGGATACGCACCTGTTCCTTTGGAAGTTTGGGATCGCCCAGCGCTTGCCACAAATCCCCGGAAATTTCAACGGTGTCCCACTGCCCGGTAAAGGCTTGCTTCGGCCGATCATTAAACGTGGCCAAAAGTTCCATACCGATTTCAGTGGCGGCCAGGACACAACCGGTGCCCGACCAGTGGGAATCCTGCCGGCAATAGAGCGCGCCTTCCGGATTCGACCGGTTTTTCATGAAAACGGAAGTCAAATCCAGGACATGAATGCCTTTTAACCGGAGTTGACCGTAAAAGGTTTGCAGGGCGGTATCCAGCCGAGACGAACGGCCGGTGGGGTCACGGGGAACCTTGTCGAGCAGACCTGCCTGCGCGACCTTCCTACGCCCACCGAAGCAGGCTTCGCGAAGGCGGGAGCGCTCCGGCGAAGGCAGGCCATCCGGATAAATAATGGCTTTCGGCGGCACCGGCACAACCAGCAATTCGACACCCATGGCCGTCAGTTGATCGTGAAAATCCGCGATGGCCGGCAAAGGATCCGCCCGGTCCGGTTTCAGCGCCCGACTGACTTTAGCGGCGGACGCACCCCAAAACGGGCCGACACCCAGATGGCGCAGTTCCGAGGCAAGAAAGAGCCAACCGTCGCGGCCGGGTACAGTCATCGCGCCCTGAGCTTCGGCGGCCTGCGCCAGCGCGGCGCATTGCGCCTGAAATGCCCGGGCAAATTCGGGAGCACCGTTCGTAGCCGCGGCCAGGACTTGGCTCACGGCTATAACAAGGATAACAAGAAAATATTCCAATCGCTTCATGTTTGTCCGCTAATCCTGAGCAAGTTACAGTTTACGCACGGCGCCTATTGCCCTTGTCGGCCGTACTCATAGGCAGCGTCCAGCATTGCGATGATATTCTCGGCAGGGACATTGGGTTGAATGTTGTGAACCTGGTTAAAGACGTATCCGCCGCCGGGCTTGAATATGGCCAGCCGTTCGCTGACGTGTTCGCGGATTTCATCAGGCGTTACAGTTGCCATAACGCCCTGGGTGTCGCACCCGCCACCCCAGAAGACGATCTTACCGCCAAACTCCCTTTTCAGCCGATCAGGCTCCATGTTGGCCGCCGAGGTCTGGATAGGATTCAGTATGTCAACACCCGCCTCAATCATATGCGGAACCAGGTGGTAGATTGACCCGCAGGAATGCAGGAACGTTTTCCAGTTGGTGTTCCGATGAACCCAGGCACACAACTTTGCGTAATGCGGCTTGATCATCTCAGCCCATAACTCCGGGTTGATGAATTCACTGCGCTGTGTGCCGCTGTCGTCAGCGGCGATGCCCCACGCAAAACAGTAATCACCGGCCGCGTCGTGCAACTGTTTCAGGCACTTAATCGAAGCCTCCACGGATTTGTCCATCATCTCGTGGCAGGTTTCCTTTTCAGTCATCAGCATCACCATCCACTCGGATGGAAGCCCCATGGTGACATTGCTCAAGCGATCCGTGATCAGGCTCATTCCAAGGAAGCAGACGCCGCCGCCCCAACCAAGCATGGCATATTCAGTGTTATCGTGGAGAAACTTGCCTCTTGCTTGAAGGGCAACGAGTTGTTTATCGGTGAATCCGGTTATCGGCCTGAACGCCGCCGGATCAATCGTTGCGCCGGGTTCGTTGAAGGAAATGTCGTCAAAGTAGTAGCCTTCGCGGGGCATGCGGAAAGACGTCGGGTTCCGGTTCTGATCCAGCAGCATCCAGTATCCTTCCGCATCCGTGCCGATGTTGGTGCCCGGCGGCAGAAGACCCTCGGCTCCGTCATAGAGGGTTCTCGGGATCCATTCGCTGGCGGGTCTCACATCATGCACCGCTGATGAAACATCAAGAGGAACAACATCCAGATGGAATCTGCGCATAACCTCTTCTTCCACCGACGCGATCATAAACTTTGGATCCCAGATACGGGTCTTGGTATGCACGCCGAGCCGCGCCTTGACACGGTTGTAGGCCTTGACGCCAATGCCGGATGCTTTCATGGCGCCAAGATCTATCGGCACCCGATCGGTATCCTGGAAGTTGACGGTCCGCAACACACGCTCTCTGGAAGTCATGCCCGCCATAATTCTCTCCTTTTTAGCCGAACCGCTACGGATCAGGCGCGTTGCCAAGTGTTATCTAGTGTGTCGCGAGCATATAACGTTGGCCGTGGCGGGACAAGCGCAAATCGAGCAGCATAATGAAATAACCGGCCTGCGCCATCCCGCGCATTCCCCGCCCCGCTGTCTGAATCACAGAAACAGTCGTATTCAAATTGCAATTTTGACCCGAACAGAGTATGAAATAGTTGCATCGGCGGATCTCCTGCTGCGTTGTGGCTTTATGGCGCGTCGCGTGCCATTTAAGTAATCAGCCAAAAGGACCTGCGAGCGGATACGATCAAAGCCGCAAAAATGCCTTGATTGCCGTATTAGGTTTGTTATGTGTGGAGGGCATGCAACCAATAGCAGGGATGTGTATCAGGAACTATGTCCGGTAACACGAGGGAGTGAACGTATGTCCAATCTATGGCTGATCTTAGTGCCGGTGATCCTGGTCGTCGCGCTGATCCTGTTCTTCCGCCTGACGAAGAAATCGTAGAGGCCGCCGGAAAGGTTTATTTCCACATGTCATCGGGAAGCCAGCGCTGGCGGATGCGGTCCAGCGTGCCATCCTGTTTCCACTGCGCCAGGACTTTATTCAAGGTGGCCTGCAGGTCCACATCGGTCTTCTTGATGCCCCAGGCAATGGATTGCGTGGGGGACTGGATGGGCACCGTGGTCAGATCCGCTTCATTCTCGGACGCCATCCATACGATGATGGGCGCGTCGTGGATGTAAATATCAATCATCTTGCAGCAGATTGCCTGGGCGGCGTCGGCCGGATCCAAGTTGCCCACGCTGGACGCGTTACGGCAGACCTGCTGGACAAAAATATCCCCGGTGGTCTTTCGCTGGACGGCAAAATTGGCGTTGGCGCTGCAAACCTTCAGCGAAGTGCCGAACCGGTCCAAGTCCGTGCGCCGTACCAGGGCCATTTGACCCTGTTGAAGGTACGGCTCGCTGAAGGCAATACGGACCCGGCGTTCGCGCGTGATGGTCATGCCCGACATGATGACGTCAAACTTGTCGGCCAGGAGTGAATTGACCTGCTGTTCCCAGGGAACTTCCACAAACTAGAGCGGGCAGTCCAGGGTTTTGGCCAGTTCGCGCGCCAAGTCCGCCTCCAGGCCAAGGATCTGATTGCCATTCTTGAAGATGATCGGGGGACAATCCGGCGTAATACCGACATACAGGGTCGGATTCTTGCTGTCGCCGGAGAACGGCAGGGTCTTGCACCCGGAAAAAAAGATGCCTATGCCCAGCGCCAATATCGCCATGAAGCCTGCCATGATCTTGTGCATAATGCCTGCCTTTCGTTGAAAACGTTGGATTCCAAATTATGCCCCATATAAATCTTTATCTTATCGTCCCGTCAGAATGAATCAAGGGGGAAATGAGATCGCCCAACCAGGCAGAAATTAATTGTCCTTTTTCGCGCCAAGGCGTATTCTATATCCATCCATGTGACAGCACAGCCAATCAGTTGAAACCCCGATGAATAGGGGAGGCGGTATGGACACAAGCAACGTGTGCGGACAGGCGGGAATAGCCGGTATGTTGCTCGCGGGGTGCTGGCTGGCCGGCTCAGCGACGGCGTTTGGCTCGGTGCTGGAAGAAAACGAATTTACTTGGGGCGGGACGGGCGCCGTTTGCGTTTCGGCGGATTATGATGGGGATGGGCTGTCCGATCCGGCGCTTTACCAGCCTGACTCCGGGGAATGGCGCGTGCTCCTCTCCAGCCAAGACTATACTGATAATAGCGCGTTCCTGGGCGGGTCGGGATTTGAGCCGCTCCTGGGCGATTTTGATGGCGACGGCAAAAACGATCCGGCCGTTTATTTCGAAGCCACCGGAGAATGGTTCGGGCTGCTCTCCGCCAGCGGCTATCAGCCCGTCGCGACCAACTTCCTGGGTGGGCCGGGTTATAATCCCGTGCCAGCGGATTATGACGGTGACGGCACAACCGAAATGGCCGTGTATCAGCCGGTTACCGCTCATTGGGTTTTCTGGACCCACGTGGATCCCGAAATCACGGATATGGACATTCTGGCCGCCATGTATTCCAACGCCATGGTAAACGCCTCTAATGTGGTGGCCGACAAAATCAAAAGGGATTTGACGCCTATTACAGCGGACAATACCAATTTGATCTGGCGGACCAACCCTGATACCGCCATCCGCGAGGTGCTGGTCGCGTCATATATGAAAGTTGCCGACGCCACCAATTTTTATCATGTCGGCCAAATTACGTCGTTGCAGTATGCTGAGGCTTGGGTGATCCTCGTACCGGAACTGAAAAATATCAGCCGGAATTATGCCGGCACAAATATTTACTTGCGGCTGAAACAGGTGCTGGGCTTGCCCGCCACCAGCCTCAACGACACCATTGTGGAGTTTTATGTGGATCCGCAATACTTGCTACGGCCCTCGCGCGACCCGGAAATTACCGATCGGGAAGCTGAAGTCGCGTTCCGCACCAACACCCCCTATGCTGATAAGGTCAGCACCAATTACAGTGCCTGGTTCCAAAGTACAATTGCAAGCCGTAATTACGGCATGACCAGCGGTGTTTGGAACGCGTATCCCTGGACCCAGTTGGGTTATACCTATGACTGGCTCAAGACCGGAAACAACATTGTGGGCCTCAGTGAATTTGTCGTTCCGGGTAGAATGTTGAATAACCAATACGGTACCACCGTGTTGGTCTATGTCGTTAGCATCACGGATGCCGCGAATTACGCGACGGTCCCGAATAATCTAGTAATCCAACCCCAGGGTTCTACCATCAACATCGCTCCGCGGGAAGACCGTTAATAATGCGAGGAAAGCAAGGTCGGCGGTTTTTAGCTTGCGCCTTAGGGCTCCTCACTGCCGTGCTGTTGTGGCGTCCGGTTGCCGGGATTGCCGGGGACGCTCCGGCGGTAACGAACTTGGGGATTGTCGTGCGCAAGTCGGCGCCGGACCGGCAATCGCCGGACCGGCGATTGCCGGACCGGCCGCGGAACGCCGCACCGCAGTCGAAATTATATTTCGGGTCCCGGGTTGAGAGCGTAACAACCGCCGGGGCGCCACAGAATCCCTACGAATCGAATTACACGAGCGTTCTGCGCTCGTATCACAAGGCCATTATCGGTTTTCGCTTTGCCTTGACATCGCGCGCCTATTTGTTTGTCGGCGTGGGTATGGCCGTCCCCGACAATCTCCTCGAACAAGGGTTGGGCCGGAATGTCAGTATTACCGCCGCTCAAATTCAGAATGCCCTCGGCATGCAGACCGAATACGGGCTGGGCTGGGATTTTTAATAGTAAAAAATTACTACTTGAACCGGAAGTGCGAATCGTGTAAGAAGCATTTGTTTGTTAACCGAAGTGAGTGGGAGGACAATAATGTCAGTTAAAATCAGATGCCGAAAGACAGGGGCCAATAACGACCCGTGTTTCCGGATTGTGGCCACCGACAGCCGTTCTCCTCGCGATGGAAAGTACCTGGAAATCCTGGGATGGTACGACCCCAAAAAGGCCAAGGCCAACTTCCATCTCAAACTGGAACGCATTGCGGCCTGGAAAAGCAAGGGCGCCATTCTTTCGGAAACGGTCCGCAGTCTGGTCAAAAAAGCCAAAACCGTTCCCATGGCCACGCCCATTTCCAAGAAAGCTGCCGAGCCGAAGAACGTTGCCACGACCTGACCCACATGAAAGCGTTTATCGAACATACCCTGCAGGCACTGGTTAATCATCCCGAGCAAGTCGTCGTGGCTGAAATCCTTGGCCGGCAAACGATTGTTCTGGAAGTGCGCTGTCATCCCGAAGACATGGGCCGTATTATCGGCAAGAACGGCAAGACCATCAGCGCCCTCCGGGTCCTGCTGACCAGCCTGGCCGCCAAGCAGAAACGCAAAGCCGTCCTCGAAGTCGCCGAGTGATTCCAATGGGGGATCCGCTCCACATTGACATCATCACGATCTTTCCTCCCATAGTGCGGGGGTTCCTCGATGAAAGCATCATGAAGCGCGCGGCCCAGCAGGCCGCCGTTACTTTCCGGGTTATTAACCTGCGCGATTTTACCAGCGACCGCCATCAGACCGTGGACGACCGCCCCTATGGCGGCGGGCCGGGTATGATTTTAAAGGCGGAACCGTTCTTCAAGGCGGTGGAATCGGCGCGCACGCCCGGTGCGCGGGTTATTCTCATGTCCCCCCAAGGACGCCCTTTCCGCCAGGCCCTGGCCGCCGAACTCGCCCTTGAGCGGCACCTGATCTTTCTCTGCGGACATTACGAAGGCGTGGATGAGCGCGTCAGCTTGGGCCTGGTGACCGACGAAATTTCGATCGGCGACTACATCCTGACCAATGGAACGCTGGCCGCCGCGGTGGTGATTGACGCCGTCGTGCGGCTTTTGCCAAATGTGCTCGGCGCGGAAGGAGCGGCGGATTATGATTCATTCAGCGTCTATCCGTTGGAGCATCCTCAATATACCCGGCCGGAAGAATTCCGCGGCATGAAAGTGCCTTCAGTCCTCCTTTCCGGAAACCATTCGGAAATAGAGCGCTGGCAAAATGAACAATCAAAGAATCGCACCCGGGAAAGACGCCCGGATCTGACAGAAAAAAGGTGAAAAAAAGCGTTGACAGGCTAAAGGGGAAGGGGCATCATATGATCGCGGTATGAAATTGATGGAAATGGATTATCCGCCGGAGGCCTGCCCGCAGTCGCTGCGCTCCAGGCGTTGCAGGCGGGCGGATCTGCCTTCAGGCTGAAGCTTCAGGCTGAAGCCTATGGCATGAGAAGACGGTGCGTCCAGTGAAAAACTTGCCCCGCGTTTGGCGGGATCCGGTGCTGGACCATCGGATAACGAACTCAACTCGCCTCGGCGACTCGCTTGGGCGAAGCGCTTCGGCGGAGCCTGGAGCGCTATGGCGTAGCTTGGGCCGGATCAAACCAGGGTGACAGGAAATCCTGTCACGGATTCAGGTGATTCTAAACATAGGAGGTGTATAGTGATTAAATATATTCAATTGTTTTTTGTATCAGCATTGAATCTTCTATTCGTTGGATGTGCTTGCATCCCAGGAGGAATTTCATCGTCAAACACGCCTCTGCATGCCAGGCCATATACTGTGATCGGTGATACAGCGGGAACTGACAGCCGATACGCAATTTTCGGTATTATTCCAGTGACCAGCGCCAACTTATTAAAAGAGGCTGTTAAGAAAGCGAAGGGTCAGGTTGGCGCAGATGCTTTAATAGATATAACCGTGGACGGTTATACGCAGTGGTGGATACTCTTTACCAGAACAGTGACCAGGGTGGATGCCAAGGGGATCAGGTT
The DNA here is from genome assembly GCA_018896395.1 of Verrucomicrobiota bacterium. Lineage (GTDB taxonomy): Bacteria > Verrucomicrobiota > Kiritimatiellia > JAAZAB01 > JAAZAB01 > VSJD01. Next base: position 17,192 of record JAHIMN010000020.1, read on the forward strand.
CAAAGATAAATGGGAAGGAGATAAGGAGGTCATTAGATAGAATAACGGTTTTTTTAAATGTTACGCGTTACTTTCTATTGCACTTTGACCGGGCCATTTTCCGTCGACGTCCCGGGCTTATAATTTTTGGGTCTTGCGCCGCCCAAGCCGCAGCGGCGGAGCGGGCGGCCAACGCGTTGAATACCCGGGACACACTATATGAGTTCAACCATACTGAAAACGCTCGACACGGAAAATCGTAAGAAAGTACCGTTGACTTCCTTTGCAGTGGGCGACAGCATTAAGGTGCTGGTAAAAATCAAGGAAGGTGACAAGGAACGCGTGCAGGCTTTTTCCGGCACCGTGATTGCCCGTAAGGGTTCCGGCGCCACCGAAACTTTTACTATTCGCCGCATTTCGTTCGGCGAGGGCGTCGAACGCGTCTTTCCCGTGCATTCCCCGAGTATCGCCGGCATCGAGATGGAGGCCGTCGGCAAAAAGCAGCGGGCCAAATTGTATTATCTCCGGGAACGATCCGGTAAGACAGCCCGTACGGCAACGCAACAGGCGTAGAGACAGCGCGGAGGCGGCATGCAGGGAACCGCAGGTTTGCTTCAATTTGAACGTCAGGCTTGGGGCCGCGGATGCAAGCGCATAGCCGGCGTGGATGAAGCCGGACGGGGGCCCCTGGCCGGTCCGGTCGTGGCGGCGGCCGTTATTTTTTCCCAAGCCTTCATCGAGCAAGAAGAACATCTCCTCTTTGACACGCTCACCGATTCCAAGCAGCTCACGGCAAACCAGCGCGATCGTTTTTTTGAACTGCTGGTCAATTCCCCGGAGGTGGAAATCGGAATCGGTTTCGGGGATGTGCCGGAAATTGACGAAATTAACATCTTGTGTGCCACGCACCTGAGCATGAACCGTTCCTTGCATCACCTGGCGGCACTCCCCGAGTACGCGCTGGTTGACGGCCTGCCGGTTCCTAACCTGCCATGCCCTTCACTGGCCATCATAAAGGGCGATGCGCGCAGTCTTTCGATTGCCGCTGCCAGTGTCATAGCCAAGGTCACGCGCGACAGGTGGATGACCGATCTCGATCACCGTCATCCCGAATACGGGTTCGTGCGGCACAAAGGCTATGGCACCGCCGCCCATATCCAGGCCCTGTTGAAATACGGCGCCACGCGCGAGCATCGCCGTTCCTTCCGGCCGGTGCGCGATATTGAGGCCATCCGCGGCCGCATGCATCACGCCGATAAGCCGGACAATGATATTTGAAATTCCAAGCTCCAAAATCCAAATTCCAAGGAATAGTAAAATTCCAAAAAAGCAAAATAAATCCTGGTTTTCTTTCCTTTTCTTCCTTTGCCTTTATTGATTGCGTTTCCTTGGAATTTGAAACTTGGAATTTGGAATTTTTATGTCAAATCCCATGTGGAAAACCGTTAAACGTCTGCTGTTCCCAGGCACTTCGCCCGACACCGCCGACTTGTCCGCCATCTTGTCCGGCGTAGCTTTAGCGAAGACGAAAGCCTTAGCGACGGAGGAACATCCTTCCACAGGCTCGTGGGGGGAGGCCCAGGCCGAACGCGCGCTCCGGCAAAAAGGCTATGCTATCCTCGGCCGGCGGGTTCACGTGGGACGGCGCGATGAACTGGACCTGGTAGCCCGGGACGGCACGGTGCTTGTGTTCGTGGAGGTCAAGACCCGCAAAACCGAGGCGTTCGGGCGGCCAGACGCGGCTGTAAACCACGCCAAGCGGCATTATCTCTCGCGTGCCGCCGTGCGCTATCTTAAACACCTGCGCCAGAGGCCGAATGCCTTCCGCTTCGACGTCGTTGAAGTTATCGGCACGGTGGACACGCCCGCGCCCCTGGTTCGCCACATTGAAAACGCGTTCCCACTGGATCGTTGCTATCGCGTCCCGTGAAACGGGAGCATGCTTCTTTCCTTGACGCAGGATCATGTCTATGCCATATTTTCAGCCGGAATCATGATTCAGACGCTTTACGCTCAAACCAAGAATCAGAATAGACACTATGCAACTCAATGACACCCAGAAAGATGCCGTTCGAAAGTGGATCGCCGAAGGATGCGGGTTGACCGAAATCCAAAAACGGCTTAATGACGAATTCAAACTGTCCGTGACATTTCTCGATCTGCGGTTCCTGGTACTGGATCTCGGCCTGGTCATTAAGGAGCAGGCGAAAAATACCAGCGCCGGGTTGAACTTGGCCAAAGCCGCGCCGGGCCGCCCGGACGCGGAAGCCTCTGACATGGAACCGCCCCCCATGGAACCGGACAGCCCGGATTCGGGTGGCACCGGCGGCGTGGCGGTCACCCTCGATCGCATCGTGAAACCCGGCTCGGTCGTCAGTGGAACGGTGCAATTCAGCGACGGGGTTTCCGCCTCCTGGATGCTTGACCAGCTCGGCCGTCTGGCGCTCGATGCGGGCAAGCCGAATTACCGGCCCAGCCCGGAAGACGTGCAGGCCTTCCAGATGGAACTCCGCAACCTCTTGCAAAGCCGCGGCATTTGATTGACTCGAACAGAGCGCTTAGCCCCCAAACAACCGATCCAACAGCCATTCCACATCGGCGGGGGTAATGGGCTTCGGATTGGCCTTCGTGGACCAGGCGACTACCGTTTCCCGGATGATGGCCTCTTTCTCCATGATCGGCTTGCCCCGGAAGGGCGACGGCATATCGAGCCGAATCAGCAGATGCCGGATGAGGTCCAGCAGGTCCCGGCCCAGCACCCGGCTGGCCTGCTCGTATTTCCCGCCCATGGCTTCCCGGTTCAGTTCCACGGCATGCGGCAGGCATACACCGCATACGTATCCGTGCGGCACATGGTAACGGACCCCGAGGGGGTGCGCGATCCCGTGAACCACACCCAGGCGCGCCATGGCAAAGCTCAGCCCAGCCAGATAACTGCCCATCAAAACCTGTTCTGCCACGGCTGTGTCCGCTCCGCGATAAAACGCTTCCAGATGCGTACCGATCAGCGTGAGCGCTTTTAATCCCAGTTCGTCGCTTAGCCAGACAGCATGGCGGCTGGTAAACGCCTCCAGCGCCTGGGTAAAGGCGTCCATGCCCGCATGGGCAATTACCCGCTTGGGACAATATTGTAGCAGGGCCGGATCCAGGATGACTAAGCGGGCCATCAGGGCATCGTCGCGAATTGATTTTTTCTGGCAGGTTGCGCTGTTGGTCAGGACCGCGTTCACCGTCGCCTCGGAGCCGGTGCCGGCCGTAGTCGGCACGGCCGCGAACGCAAGGCCCGGCGTCTCGATGGCGGCGCCATTGTGATACACTTCGGGCGGTTGAAGAGCGTGGAACAATCCTGCGCAGGCTTTGGCCAGATCCAGGACGCTCCCGCCGCCGATCCCTGCGATCCAGTCCGCCTGGTGCTTGCGGGCCGTTTTTAAAAGACGATCCAAGTCGGAAAGCGCGGGTTCGCCCCCGGCGTGTTCCCACGTTGCCACGGCCATGCCGCTTGGGCTGTTCTGAAGGAGCAACTGCAACACACCGTGCGCGGCTAACGAGCGGCCATGCACCAGCAGACCGCGCCGACCGTAGCGGGCACATTCCGCCAGCAGGCTCTGCGCCTTGCCGGCGCCTATCAACGTCCGCTCTGGAAATACAATTTTATCGGGAAGGATAGTCATAATGAGAAAGTATGGGAGTATGGGTGTATCGGTGTATGGGGGTTCGGATCGACCTCTTTTTTACTCCCCTACTCCGATACTCCCCTACTCCGATACTCCCCTACACCCATACGCTTACGAGTACAGCATGATGATAGCAA
>JAHIMN010000021.1 GCA_018896395.1 Verrucomicrobiota bacterium
CCAACTGCACGTTTGTCGGAAATTTGGCGGCGACGAACGGCGGCGGAGTAATTGGCGGAACACTGACACTGAATAACTGCATCGTGTACTTCAATCATGCTGGTGTTGCCGAGTCAAATTGGTCCGGCGCAGTCAGTTTTACAAATTGCTGCACAACGACCGCCGCGGTTGACTGGGCGAGCGGCAATATCACGGGCGACCCGATGTTTGTTGATAAGGGCAGTAATTATGGAACGAGCCATGTCATCGGCAATTATCGCCTGAGCCCCAACTCGCCCTGCATAAATGCGGGAACAAACCAAAGCTGGATGACGACTGGAGTTGATCTGGATGGGATGATGCGCATCCGGTATGGGACGGTGGACATAGGCGCGTATGAACGCCTTAACAAGGGCGCAATCTTCAGCGTTCACTAAGAAAATCACTCGGCGTACTTTTTTCGGCCGGCCGCCGGCGTACTGGGCTGGCGTTATGCGCACCGTGAATTGGATATCGTCGGCGCGCCTCTGCCCGCAGTGCGCACCCCGAATTCAGCGCCCGGCAATAATTTGCTGGTTTTCCCGGAAACAGTCGTGCCCGCCGGTCAACCGGTCCCAGGCTGGCACATTCACCTGGGTAACCGCTACCGCCAGCAGGTGGCCTGGGGCCAGCTTCCGGACGGACGACCCGGATGGAATTTGCAGTCAAGAAGGGCAAACGAACTGTGGATCGCCTCGCCCTTGATTTCCGTGGCGCCGGACATGAAATTCACCCTGCAAGGCCGCGTCTGGAAGAGTTCCGATTTCAAGGGAACCCTCGCCGTCGTCGTCTCCCTCGTGCGGCGCATCGAAATCGGATCCGAGACTTCGGGGCGCACCGAGGTAATAGACCGCTTCGTGGTTAAAGAACCCACCCGCGTCCGGACCGATGGATGGTCTATGGTTAAGCAGACGTTCGAAATTCCCGCCCGCGCAGAGGCGATTAGCGTCCAAATCCGCGGCCGCTTTCAAGGCTCCGCATCCCTGTGCGACCTCAGCCTGGAACGGAAGCAATGATGAACCAACGAATCCGGCGGGAATCAATCGTAACCCAGGTCGTAGACGTTCTGAAGCAGGAATTGCCCCGCTTGATCCACGGCAAGTGGCTCCCGGGCGAACGGGTGTTGAGCAATCAGTTCCAGGTAAGCCGCACCACGATCCGGGCGGCGCTGGCCCAATTGCAACGCCAGAAACTGATTCGCGCCTGTCCGCAAAAAGGCTATAAGATTCTGGCCGGCCGACGTCACAGCAACGAAAAACCTTCCCGGCTTATCGGCTGGTTTCAGGGATCATCTCAGGCAGGACTGAAACCCCGTTCGCAAAGTATGATCCGCGATATTGAACGCGGACTGAACAATGCCGGTTATGAATTGAAGACGTTCACGGATATTCACCTCCGGGGTCACAACCGTCATCAACAGTTGAGCAACCTGGTGGCCGAACATCGCGCGGCGTTTTGGATGCTGACGGCTGCGTCATTCAAAACTCAGGAATGGTTTATGAAACACGGAATTCCATCATTAGTTCTCGGCTCATGTTATGCCGGCATCAAACTGACAAACCTGGATATTGATTATTGGGCCGTCTGCCGGCATGCCGCGATCCTGCTCTGGCGACTGGGCCATCGGCGGCTTTGTCTCCTCGCGCCGCGCACCCGGTTTGGGGGCGATTTGGCCGGCGAAGAAGGGTTTCAAGCCGCCTTGGTCCAATTGAGCCGGGGAACCCAACCACCGCTAATCCTCTATCACAATGAAAGTGCGCTAGATATCCGGCGGGTGCTGGATGATTGTTTGTCCAGAACACCGGTACCCACGGCATTTCTGGTATCGCATCCTGTGCACGCATTGACAACCATCAGCTATCTGATGCGCAGGGGGCTTCGCGTGCCTGAGGATATCTCGCTGATCTGCCGGGATGACGATGAATTCATGGAACATCTCATTCCGTCCTTGGCCCATTATGCCGTTGACTTGGAGGTGTTTGCGCGCCGGTGTATCCGGATGCTGATCCAAATGGCGACGTCCGGTCATCTCAAGCCGTTCTCGCGACGAATGATGCCGCGGTTTGTCCGGGGCAATACGGTGGCGCCCCCAACGGTTCCGTCGTAACCAGCCAAAGTATCCAGCCACGGGTTTTAAACCCCGTGGCTTTCTGCGCTGGCAGGCAAACTGGTATGCCGATAATACCAGATCTTCACGGTTGTTTCGTCCCCCGTTGTTAGTCTATTCTATATCTGATTTAACATTATGACGGATTTAACATTATGACGGGTTTTATTGTCATAAAACCAGGAAGGAATTTGATGGATGATCAAATGCGACCATATATGGTCGGCCGCGCCGACGCCCTTCACCGCGAAAATGGATATTGACGCCGACTCAGTCCGCCGGATGGTGAAACATCATCTCAGACTGGGCGTGAAGGGACTGTTCCTTGCCGGCACAAACGGGGAAGGCCCGTGGATGACCGAGTGTCAACGGCGAACTCTTGTGCAAACCGTGAGGCAATATGCGCGCAAGCGGCTGATATTGGCAGTCCAGGTAACCGATAATTCCGCGGCCCGGATCGTCAATAATATTGAGATGGCCGCCGAAGATGGCGCCGATATCGCCGTGATCGCCCCTCCATATTTCCCGCCCCGAAAAGATCCTGATGTTCTGCTCAAGCTCTATCTGGATTCCATTGACCGCAGTTGCCTGCCGATCGGTATTTATGATCGGGCGATGAACGGGGAATTGGTGCCTGGCGGCGTCATGAAGGCCGTTCTTGCCCAAAAGAAAGTGATCGTGCTCAAGGATAGTTCCGCGAATGCCGAGCGCATGAAATGCGCCGTGGAAGCCAAACGGCGGCGCCCCGCCCTGCAGTTGCTCAACGGCTGGGAATTTAGTTGCGTGCCCTATTTAAAAGCCGGTTATGACGGACTGCTCCTGGGCGGAAGCGTCTTCAACGGATACCTGGCCGGCCGGATTATGGCCGCCGCCGGCGCGGGCGAGTGGAAACGCGCCGAACAGCTCCAGCAGAGGATGAACCGGATGATGTGGAGCGTGTATGGCGGCAGGAAGATCAAGTGCTGGCTCGCCGGTGAAAAGTATCTTTTGACACGCATGGGGATATTTCGCACCTGGAAAAATTATCCCGATTACCCCCTGACTCCCGCCTGCCGTAAAGCCGTTGAACAGACCTTGATCAGAGACGCCAAATACCTTCTGCCATGAAATGATCGCGCCATGACCAGAGAAATAATGCGGCGTAAAGCTTCGGATAACGTGTATCTCCACAAGGATTTTCATGGAGCCTTGAGCAACGGCATTCAATTTATTCATGAGAAATATGGCGCAGACGCGGTTCGGACGTATCTCCGTCAATTTGTCGCGGCTTATTATGCGCCGCTCAAAGCGGAAATCAAGAAACGTGGTTTGCCGGCCTTGAAGGATTATTTTAAAAAAATGTATCGCCTGGAGGGGGGCGTGATTCACTTGACGTGCTCGGATGATGAACTGAGGCTTGAGGTGGAAGCCTGCCCGGCGGTAACGCACATGCGCCGGTATGGTTATCCGGTCGCCGAGCTGTTTTACGAAACGACAAAAACCGTGAATGAGGCCCTTTGTGAGAATACACCGTTTAGCGCCGAACTGGTGCGATATGATGAAGCCGATGGACACAGCAGCCAGCGATTTTATCGGAGGGTTCCATCCGCCGGTGGCGGACTTCGTTATGAAAGAAACTTGGCAAAGCGGGGATGTCATTCCCATGAAAATGGGAATCCAGATTC
>JAHIMN010000192.1 GCA_018896395.1 Verrucomicrobiota bacterium
CCGGCGCGGTGATCCGCTGGCGCGCGAGATTTTCGACGCCATGGCCGATTGCCTGGCCACGGCGTTTGCGTCCGTGACCTATCTTCTCCAGCCGGAAGTCATTATTGTCGGCGGCGGCGTGGCCCAGAGCGGCCGCGTCCTGTTCGATCCCCTGCGCCGCCATCTGCGGGAACGCCTGCATCCCTTTTTCGCCGAGCGCATTCGCGTAATTCCGGCGGTGCTGGGCGCGGATGCCGGCCTGATCGGTTGTGCCGCGCTGGCCTTTGCGGCGCCAGCGGATACAAGGGATGGGCGCTGATAAAAAAAGCTTGCCGGAATACCGACCCAACCGGTATGGTTTTTCCGGTGGCGCACGCCAAACCAAAGCCCCGAAAAATCGCCGCCCGTTCTCATATCAGAAAGGAAAAATATTATGCGCACACTGACGAACCTGTTTGGAGAATCGCCGTTTGAGCACTTGGTGCAACACGCCCGCAAAATCCACGAGTGCGTGGAATTGATTCGGCCGATCACGGAAGCGATCCTGGCCGGTGACACGCCGCGCATCCGCGATTTACAGGGGCAGGTGTCCAAGACCGAATACGAGGCCGACTTGCTGAAGGACAACATTCGCCAAATACTGCCGAAGCGCTTCTTCCTGCCGGTGGCCCGCGAGGATATCCTGGATTATGTCAGCCAGCTTGACCGGATGGGCGACGATGCCGAAGATTTTGCCGTCGTGGCCACCTTCCGCAAGATTGTCATTCCCCAGGACCTGCAACCGGACTTTTTGGCCCTGGTCAATAAGGTCCTCCAGGTAAGTGAAGCGTTGCTGGATGTGGCCGATCATTTGGCCATGCTACAAAGGAAATCATTCGAAGGGTCTGAAGCGAAAGCGGTCCTGGAGAAAATCAAGCAAATTTGCCACATGGAATGGGAATCCGACCGGCTCAGCCGGGTCTTCGCGCGGCGCTATTATGCCGTGGAGGGCCTCGATGCTGTCACCATCATCCTCCTCGAAAAATTATGCAGTGCCTTGACCAGTATTGCCGATCATGCCGAAAACGTCGGCAAGAGCTTGAGACTGATGATTCTGCACCGCTGATTTTACGGGGAACCGCCGCATGATGGAGCACCTGTTGTTATTCGTTGCTTTGGCCGTCGGCTTTTATATGGCCTGGAACATCGGCGCCAACGACGTGGCCAACGCCTTCGGCACCTCCGTGGGGTCGGGAGCGTTGACATTCCGACGGGCATTATTGCTGGCGGCAATTTTTGAATTTTCCGGCGCATTTTTCGTCGGCTCGCACGTGGCTAATACAATTCGCGGCGAGATTATCCAGCCGGTTCTATTCCAGGCCTCGCCCATGGACTTTGCCGTCGGCATGCTGGCGGCGTTGGTGGTGGCCTCCTTGTGGTTGCATTTGGCCACGTATTTCGGCCAGCCGGTGTCCACCACCCACGCCATCATCGGGGCGGTCATCGGCTTCGGTGTGGTGGCTCACGGGCCGGACAGCATCCAATGGTATAAATTGATCCGGATTGCGGCCAGTTGGTTTGTGTCGCCGCTGGCCGGGGCGCTATTAGGTTACCTGTTATACAGCTTGATCCGCAAGACGGTCCTGGCCAGCCGGCGTCCCATTGAAAGCGCCAAAGTGGCCGTGCCCATCGGCGTAGCGGCCGTGGTATTAATTCTCGTGTATTCGATCCTCAATGAAACGTTGCCGCGCCTGGCAGGCGCACGGATGCCCTCGGGTCTGCCGTTGCCGGCCCTGGCCTTGGGCGCCAGCGTGATTATCGCCGCCGGCGCCGGCTGGTTGGGCCGGCGGCTGACCCGCAGGCGTACGTATGTCGTGAAAGACATGGCCGACGAATTCCGGGTTGTCGAGCGCTGGTTTGGGCGGCTGCAAATCATTACGGCCTGTTATATAGCCTTTGCCCATGGCGCTAACGACGTAGCCAACGCCATCGCGCCAATTGCCGGGATTCTGAATGCCGTGCAGGGCAAGATGACGGAAACTACGACCATACCAGCGTGGATTCTGGCCTTCGGCGGTCTTGGCATCGTGATCGGTCTGGCCACTTATGGGCATAAGGTTATCGAAGCCGTCGGACGCAAAATCACGGAAGTGACGCCGACGCGCGGTTTTGCGGCCGAGTTCGGCACCGCCACCACGGTGCTTGTTTGCTCGCTCATGGGCCTGCCGATTTCCACGACCTTTGTCCTGGTGGGCGCGGTTATGGGCGTCGGCTTCGCGCGCGGCTTTGGTGCCATTGACCTCAAGGTCGTGCGCCGTATTTTTATGTCCTGGGTGATTACCATTCCCGTCTCCGCGCTTCTGGCCGCCCTGATCTATTTCGTCTTGAAACACACGCTTGCGCTGACCTAATCCGCCGGAATCAGTTCGCGTTCCCATTGCGCAACGCGCCGGGCTGCCTTGCGCGTGGGCGCTTGTGCCGTTGCAATCCAGCCATGGTCATGCGCGCGACTTACGTCGGCCACTTTACGATTAGCGTTTATTTGGTGTTGATTTCGGCGGCCAACCGGTTAGTATGGCATTTTAGTTCCACTGAAATATATCCCGATGAGGGCGCTGGGCCAATTGCCAAAGGCGACGTGGTCGCGGCTGACATTTGTTGGGTCGGCGCATACTAATTTAGTTTTGCAATAGAATCGGATTAAACAAAAGGAGGAATCATTATGGCTCGCATTGATTTCGGCGGCGTCAAGGAAACGGTTGTGACTCGCAAAGAATTCCCGATGGCCAAGGCCAAACGCATCCTGCGCAATGAAACCATCGCCGTGATCGGTTACGGCGTCCAGGGCCCGGCCCAGTCACTTAACCTGAAGGACAACGGGTTCAAGGTCATCATCGGCCAGTCGCCGGCCTTCCCGCGTGATTGGGACCGCGCCCGCCGGGACGGCTGGGTGCCCGGCAAAACGCTGTTTGATATCGAGGAAGCCGTCCGGCGCGGGACCATCATCCAGATGCTCGTGTCCGACGCCGCCCAGAAGCAGATCTGGCCGATGGTCAAACAGAACCTGAAACCCGGCGCCGCGCTGTATTTTTCGCACGGCTTCTCCATTGTCTTCAGAGATCAGACCAAAGTAATCCCGCCCAGGAACGTGGACGTCATCATGGTGGCGCCCAAGGGTTCGGGTACTTCCGTGCGCCGCAACTTCCTTTCCGGCGCCGGGATCAATTCCAGTTTTGCCGTTTTCCAGAATGCCACCGGGCGTGCCCAGGACCGGTGCATCGCCGTCGGCATCGGCATCGGGTCCGGGTACCTGTTCCCGACCACGTTTAAGCACGAGGTGGTCAGCGACCTTACCGGCGAGCGCGGCGTCCTGATGGGCGCGCTGGCGGGCGTGATGGAAGCGCAGTACGACGTGCTCCGCATGCATGGGCACACCCCCAGCGAGGCGTTCAACGAAACGGTGGAGGAACTGACCCAGAGCCTGATCAGGCTGGTGGACGAGAACGGCATGGACTGGATGTTCTCCAACTGCTCGGCCACGGCCCAGCGCGGCGCGCTGGATTGGAAGCCGCGTTTCAAGGCGGCCACCCTGCCGGTTTTCAAGCGCCTGTATAACGCCGTCAAGTCCGGCCAGGAAACCCGGCGCGTGCTTGCCACCTGCGGCAAACCCGACTACCAGCACGGGCTGACCAAAGAATTGAACGCCATGGGGAATTCGGAAATGTGGCGCGCCGGCAAGGCCGTGCGCACGTTGCGCCCGAGGGAAGCAGCCCGGGCGATTAACAAGGGCACCAAGGGTGTGGCCGGCCGGAAGGCCTGATAAGCGCCCCGCCGACCTGACATGATCGTTCGGCAACTATTTCATCTCTCCCGGGGGAGAGGAAATACACTTTAAAATTCCGGTTCTTTCTGAAAGAGTGTGGTAGCTTTAACAACCTTGCCACAAAATTGTTAACCACATTAAGTATGAGGTCTGTCATTCCCGCGAAAGCGGGAATCCAGCGCCCAACTCTAATACTGGATTCCCGATTAGATCGGGAATGACAATCGGAAAGTTCCCATTCCAAGTAATGCTTAGTTTAATGACTTGCATATGATAGCCTCACTGGCCCACACTATTTCAGAATGATCCAAAATTCCTGCCCATGAACCTGATTCGCATAACGCTGGAAGACGGCACGTGCCGGCGGTGCCGGCCGCACACGCCGGCCGGCACGTTGCTCAAAAAGCCGTGCGACGCGCGCGGCCTGCCCTACATCGGTGCCCGGGTGAACAACGACATCGTGTCACTGACCTACCCGCTGGACACTAACACCGAGGTCCGGTTCCTGACCATGACCGATCCGCAGGGCATGCGGATTTACCGCGACTCGCTGACCTTTCTGCTGGCGAAAACGGCGGCGGCGCTGTTTCCCGGCGGCCGGTTTTCGATCGAACATTCGCTGGGCACCGGATTATTCTGCCGCTTCGAGGCCACGGCGCTCAGGCGGGGCGGCGCGCTCAGCCCCCGCCAGGTGGCCGCGCTCGAAGCGGCCATGCGGCGGCTCATTGCCCGCGACCTGCCGATCCGTCGCCGCAAGCTTTCGTTTGCCGACGCCCTGGAGCGATTTCAAAAGGCCGGCCTGCAGGACAAGGTCAACCTGTTGCGGTTCCGCAACCCGCCCAAGATCGTGATTTATGAATGCGACCGCTTTGCGGACATGGCCCACGGCCCGCTGGCGCCCAGCACCGGCGCGCTGAACTATTTCAAGCTGATCCACTACCCGCCGGGCCTGGTGCTCCAACTGCCTCCTCGCGAAGCCCCGCGGCGGGTGGCGCCGTTCCGGGACCAGCCCCACCTCTTCCAGATATTTAATGAGCACAAGATCTGGGGTCGCATCCTCGGCGTGACGAACGTTGGGCGGCTCAACGAGTTAATTGTAAATGGCGACGTCCGTGAATTCATGCGCATCGAAGAAGCGTTCCACGAAAAGAAAATCGCCCGTATCGCCGATCGGATCAGTGAACGCCGCCGGCAGGTCCGGCTGATCCTGATGGCCGGGCCATCCTCCGCCGGGAAAACCACGTTTGCCAAGCGCCTGGCCGTTCAGCTCGAAGTCAACGGGCTTCGCCCCGTCATGATTTCATTAGACAACTATTACGTGGACGATGCCGACACCCCCCGCGACGCGGTCGGCGGGCCGGACTATGAACATATCAAGACCGTGGACGTGGAACTTTTTAACCAGCATCTGCTGAAGCTCTTTGCGGGCAAGACCGTGGAACTGCCGCGCTTCAATTTCGAGCGCAAGCGACGCGAGAGCGGCGGAGCACGACTGCGGCTGGAGAGCGGCCAGGTCGTGATCGTGGAAGGCATTCATGGTCTCAACCCGCACTTTACCCACCGGATTCCGGAGCGTCAGAAATTTACGATTTACATCAGCGCCCTGACCCAGTTGGCCATTGACGCCGGCAACCGCATTTCCACGACGGATAATCGCCTGATGCGCCGGCTGGTGCGCGATCATGCCTACCGGGGCAATTCCCCGCTGGCCACCTTGCGCATGTGGCCATCCGTGCGGCGTGGGGAGAAAACGTGGATTTTCCCGTTCCAGGCGAAAGCGGATGCCACCTTCAACTCGGCCCTGGATTACGAACTGGCCGTGCTGAAGCCGTTGGTCGAACCGCTCCTGATGGAAATCAAGCCCGTAGACCCCGAATATGCGGAGGCTCGACGGCTTCAGAACTTTCTGTTAAACTTTTTGGCAATTCCGAAATATAATGTGCCGCCCACTTCCATTCTCAGGGAGTTTATCGGCGCCAGCAGTTTTAAATATTAAGATGTCGACTCAGAAGTCCGGAGATGTCATTCCCGCGCAAGCGGGAATCCAGTTCGTTAGCCGACAGATTTAGAATCTGGATTCCGCATCAAGTGCGGAATGACAATCCTGCAAATTATTTATTCTGACTTCTGGATGCCTGAGCAATAAAATATTGGAAAGAAAAGAAGTATGCATTCATTCACCCTCGACCTGAATACCTGCCCCATGGAACTGCGGCGGGGCCTGGGCGAAATCAAGGCCGACTATCCCAATCGTTTCACGACCTCCAGTCGCGCCCAGAAGGTGGTTTTTGTCAAGGACCCGGCGCGGGAGCAGGGTGGCCTGGCGGTCGTGAAGTCGCCGGCACGGATAGTCGTGAAATACGGGCGCAAAACAGACGCATTCCGCGCGCTGGGTCGCCTGATGGGCGAAGAAGGCCCAGCCGCCCTTAAGGCCGATTTCACCGAAACCCCGCGGTTCGACATGCTGGGCGTCATGGTGGACTGCTCGCGCAACGGGGTCCTGCGGCCGGACATGACCAAGGTGCTGTTGCGCCGCTGGGCGCTGATGGGCCTGAATATGTGCATGCTCTACACCGAGGACACGTACGAAGTGCCCGACGAGCCGTTTTTCGGCTACCTGCGCGGCCGCTACACGTGGGAGGAGCTGAAGGACCTGGATGCCTACGCCGACGCCCTGGGTATCGAAATGATCCCGTGCATCCAGACGCTGGGGCATCTGGCGCAGATTCTGCAATGGCCGGCCTACGCGAACTATCGCGATACCGCCGGCGTCATCCTGGCCAATGACAATAAGACCTATATCCTGCTTGAAAAAATGATCACCGCCGCCACGGCGCCATTTCGCTCGCGGCGCATTCACGTCGGCATGGATGAGGCCCACGGCATCGGCACCGGCCGTTACCGCGCACAGTTTGGCGACGAAAGTCCGTTCACCATCATCAACCGGCATTTAAAACGCGTGCGCAGTCTGTGCCGCAAGCTGGGGGTGCGGCCGATGATCTGGAGCGACATGTATTTCCGGCTGGGATCCAAGACCAACGACTACTATGACCGTGACAGCAGGATCCCGCGCAAGGTCGTGACCGGCATTCCCCGCGATGTGGACCTGGTGTATTGGGATTATTATCACACCGGCGTCGAATTTTACGAGGATTGGATTGACCGCCATCGCTCCCTGGGCTCGGAGCCGATCATGGCCGGCGGCGTGTGGACCTGGAACCATTTTTGGGCGTCCCTGCCGTTCTCGTTCACCACCACCGAGGCCGCCATGCGCGCCTGTAAAAACAAGAAATTGCGCCAGGCGTTCACGACCATGTGGGGTGATGACGGCATGGAATGCGATCTCTTCTCGGCGCTCCCCGGTCTCCAGTTTTTCGCGGAACACGGCTATGCCGACCGCGTGGATGATACGCTGCTGCGCGCCAATTTCCGCGGCATCTGCAATGCCGAGTTCGATACCTGGGTCAAGGCCTGCGACTTGGACCAGATTCCGGAAATCAGCAATCCCAAAACGAGCCATGGCAATGCCAGCAAGTGGTTGTTATGGCAGGATCCCCTGCTGAGTATTTTCGATCCGCTGATCAAGAATCCATCCGTGTTGCAAGCGCACTACGAAAAGCTGGCGGAAACCCTGCTCCGCGCGGCCCGGCGTTCACCCGCCAACCGGCGGCTCCTGTTCCCCGCCCGCGTGGCGCGTGCGGTGGCGTTAAAATGCAACCTGCGCCGCGAACTGGCCCTGGCTTACCGGGCCGGGAACCATACCCGCCTGTGGCATTTGACCAAGGATATCAAGGCCCTGGGTAAGGCGGTGGCCAAACTGCGCGACGAACACTGCGCTCTCTGGTTGAGCCTGTACAAACCGTTCGGCCTGGAAGTGCTCGAATGCCGGTACGGCGGCCTGCAGGCGCGGCTGGAGGGCCTAAACAGCCGGATTGATGATTACCTGAAAGGGAGGATCCGGGATATTCCCGAACTGGCCGCTAAACTGGAGCCGCTGGGTTCCACGCCCGCGGGTGACTGCTCGTTTAATCACGAGCGGGCGGCCACGCCCAGTGTCATCAAATGAAACGACAGGTTATCATTTTCGACCTTGATGGCACACTGATTGATTCGCGCCAGGATCTCGCTACCGGCATTAACCTGATGCGTCGGCATTACGGCTTGGGCCCCCTGCCGGTCGAGACCGTGGTCAGTTTTGTGGGTGAAGGCGTCCGCAACCTGGTATCCCGCTCACTGCAGGACGCCCCCTCCTGGCTCCGCGAGAGCGCTACGTCCAGGCAAGCCGCCGTGGACCTTGAGGAAGCGGTCCGGCTGGACGGCGAGTTTTACCGTCAGCACATCCATGATGAGACCACGCTGTATCCCGGCGTTCGGGATGGGCTCAATCGCCTGGCGCTAGCCGGTCATGCGTTGGCCCTGCTCAGCAATAAACCCGGGGCCGCCAGCCGGGAAATCCTGCGCCATTTCGAGATCGAAGCGCTTTTCGCCAGCATTATCGGCGGCGACAGCGGCGTGCCCTTAAAGCCCAATCCGGAGGCAGTATTTGCCATTCTGCGGTCCGTCGGCGGCGAACGCGCGGATACCTGGATGGTCGGCGATAATCACACCGACATCGCCGCCGCGCACCGCGCGGGTATTCATAGCATCTTTGTGACTTATGGGATAGGAACGCCGGGCGCCGAGATGCCCGAACGAACGGCCGCCGGTTTTGATGCAGTGACCCGTCTGTTCTTGAATTAGGCCCCGATGCGCGAAGCGCATACTTCAGGGCGACTATTTCATGTGGGAGGCGCACTACCTGCCCGCAGTGCTACGCACAGCGTTGCAGGCGGGTGTGCGGCGATGATCGCGGCGCGTAGCGCCCCTCCTACCAACTTTGTCCGCCGCAGGCAGACCCGTCTCAGGCGGAAAATTTCTATCCGTCGAATTCGTGCATAAGAAAAAACACCATGGATAACCCCCAACCCATCCGCGCCCTCTGCCTGCTTTCCGGCGGGCTGGATAGCCGGTTGGCCGCACGATTGTTGCTGGAGCAGGGCATCGAAGTCCAGGGAGTGACGTTCACCAGCATTTTTTTCGGCGCGCGGGCGGGGGAACGGGCGGCCGGTCAACTGGACGTTCCGCTGTTGATTGAAGATTTTACACCAACCATCCTGGCCATTCTTGCCCATCCCAGGCATGGGTTCGGGGCCGGGTTGAACCCATGCATAGACTGCCACATTGCCATGGTTCGGCGGGCGGGCGAACTGATGCGGGAACACGGCTTTCAGTTTGTCAGCACCGGCGAGGTACTGAACCAGCGGCCCATGTCCCAGCACCGCAAGGCGCTCCAGCAGGTGGCGTCGGAATCGGGTGTCGGCGATTATCTCCTGCGGCCGCTGAGCGCCAAGCTGTTGCCGGAGACCGAACCGGAAAAACGGAGCTGGGTGGACCGCGCAAGGTTGTTGGCGTTCGAAGGTCGTAACCGCAAGCCCCAGATGGCCTTGGCCCGCGAACTCGGTATTACCGGGTATCCCCAGCCGGCCGGCGGCTGTCTGCTGACCGATCCCGCGTACGGCCAACGTCTCAAGGATTTGAAAACCCACGAGGGCCTGGACATAATCCCGATTCTCCGCCTGCGCTTAGGCCGGCATTTCCGGGTGGGCGCGGTGCGGGTGATCGTGGGTCGGAACCAGGCGGAGAACGAACAGCTTGAAAAGGAACGCAACGCCGGCGAATATCTGCTAAAAGCCAAGGATGTGCCGGGTCCCAGCGCCATCCTGCCTCCGGGTGCCACGGAAGACGAACTCCAGCAGGCCGCCGCGCTTTGCGCGCGCTACAGCGACTTTCTCCCCGGTCAGCCAGTGGTCATGGAAATCCAAGGCCCCCAGGGCCCGCGCACGCTTGCCATCTTACCGGCCACGCCGGACATGATTGAAAGCCGGCGGATATAGGATGTCAACTTTAATCCTTGCCGGATCTGGTTAAAGCCAAGAAGACCTAACGCGACAAGGACTGGCCGATAATTCGACGACTGGTGGAAGCCCATTACGCGCAGAATCAGCAGCGGCCGACATCGAAACAGATTTCGTTCTGGCTAAAGGAGGCGCGGACGCCGTCAAAGCGATTTCTTATCATTAATGGGTGCGCATAAACAAGGAGAGCAACGATGACGAGAAAACTACTGTATCTATCGAGACAAGATGTCGAGGCCGTGAAGATCAGCATGTGGGAGATTATCGCCGCGCTCGATCAGATGTTCAGAGAGAAAGGGCAAGGAAAAGTTGAAATGCCGCCCAAACCCGGCATCCATACCCGGCCGGATGCGTTTATCCATGCCATGCCGGCGTATATTCCGAGTGCGGCCGCCGCCGGGATGAAATGGGTTTCGGGCTACCCGGAGAATCTGAGGAAAGGCTTGCCCTATATCTCCGGGCTGCTCATTCTGAATGACCCGGAAACAGGAAGCCCCATATCGGTGATGGACTGCGCCTGGATCACCGCGATGCGCACCGGCGCCGCTACGGCGATCTCGGCGAAGTACCTGGCCCGCAAAGAGAGCTCGAGCGTCGGCATTTTTGCCTGTGGTGTGCAGGGAAGAAGCAACCTTGAGGCGCTATCATGCCTGTTCAAGATCAAGAAGGTGAAGGCCTACGACAAGTACCCCGAAGCCGCTCAGAAATTTGCCAAGGAAATGTCGGGGAAAATCGGAGTTGAGATTGAGGTGGTCAAGAAAGTCAGGCAAGTCGTTTCCGGCATGGATCTGGTGGTCACCAGCGGCCCGCTTTTCAAAATACCCCAGCCGGTTATTGAAGCCGGATGGCTGCCGGCCGGTTCATTCGCCAGTCTGGTCGATCTGGATTCCTATTGGTCCGGCGCAGCTCTGGCCGAAGCCGACAAAATTGCCACGGACGACAGGGCTCAGATGAGCTA
>JAHIMN010000193.1 GCA_018896395.1 Verrucomicrobiota bacterium
CCAGAAGATTGTAAAACGCGAGCTTAATTCCGGATATAATCGCACAGACCATGCCCGTATACCCCAGCGAGATAAGCGCCGCCTGCAGGAACGGTTCCAACGCCGCCGGGTTATCGAAAGACCGTCCGTTTAATAACGGAGCGACACGCTGGTTGACCAGGTTTACATACAGTTCCGGATCGAAATATACTTCGCCGATTTCACCCCAGCCGATTCGCCCGTCATCCGATTCCACGCGCACCAGAACGGCATGCCGCCGCCGCATTACTCCGCCAGCCCATTCGACCTGCTCCGACCGGGGCAAGTCCCAGGCATAATGAACGGCGCGCGCTGAAACAAGGGTAGTCATCACAGTGCTCCCTGCCGGACGGTCAGCGCATAGGCCTGTTCCAGGACCCGGAACGAAGGCAGCACCTGGCGGCCGCTGGCGATCGGTTCGCGATCGGCCTGAAGCGATTGAATAAATTCAAGCGATTGGTTGTCCACGCCTTGTTCCAGGCCCTGCTGCCAGGTTGTCTGTATCCGGATTTCGCCGTTGAGCGAAAGCCGCTCATACGCGTTAATCTCAAGGATTCCGCGCGTGCCCACTGCCACGAAATCGTGGGTTTTTGCCGGCGCGTTGAAGGAATGGACGGACGTTATCAGCTGCCCCCGCCGCGTTTTAACGATCACGGCAACGTCATCCATCAACCGCTGATGCCGGGTGCCGACAGCATATACCTCGGCCGGCTCGTCCTCCGCAAACCAGAGTGCGGCGTCCAGCATATGCGACCCGTGATGATAAAGGACGGTACCGGTCACCGCATCCACCGGCACCGGTTTCTTTTCCCAATTGATGCCGATGGTTTTGGGTTCCAGCCAGCGGATGATGAATTGGATCGGTTCGCCAATGGTGCCGGAGCGCAGACAATGCCAGGCGGTCAGGTATTGGGGCGTGAAGCGCGCCGTCATGGCCACCATCAGCCGGCGTCCGCATCGTTCCGCCAGGCGGCAGAGGTCCTCGGCTTCCTGCACATTGCCGGCCAATGGTTTTTCCACCAGAACGTGTTTGCCGGCGTTCAGCGCCTGAACGGTCATGGCATAATGGGTGTCGTTCGGTGTGCACAATACAACGGCTTCAACATCCGCATCGGTCAATACATCTTCCCACCGGACATAGCCTTGCTCCACGTCATAGTCTTTCACGACCCGCTCCACGGTCTCCCGTTTGCGGCTCATGACCGCGTGCAGGCGGCATCCTTCCGTTTTGCGAAATGCGCGCAGATGATATTCGGCAATACTGCCCAACCCAACGATCGCTATCGAGACGGTTTTCACAACGGCTTCCTTACCACACGGTTTTCCAGAGCGCCAAGGCCTTCCACGGCCAGTTTCACACGATCATCGGGCTGCAATTTGTCCGGCATGCCGGGACATCCCATCATGATGACATCGCCCGGCATCAACGCGAGCAGATCGGACAATCCGGCAATAATCACATCGGGTGAAAAGAGCATTTCGGCGGTGTTGCCTCGGAGAACGATCCGATCATTGACGATGAGTTCCATGGCCAGATGCGTTGGGTTGGCGATGTCATCGCGCGTGACAATCCAAGGTCCCAGGGGCGCAAAGGTGGCGCGGCTCTTGCGATAGAACCAGATATCCTGGCTGTCGATCCCTCGCAACGTAACGTCGTTCACGATTGCATACCCGAAAATCGTCGCCGCCGGTCCCATCACGACGGCCAGTTCCACTTCCGCGTAGGCCGCTTCCGCCGAGGTCGGGAGGACAATATCCTGGCCGGGGCCGATAATGCTCGCAACGGCTTTCAAAAACAGGATTGGCGCCGCCTTAGCGGGCGCCGTGGACTTGAAGTTGCATCCCACGCCAAAGAGTGTGCCGGGACGGATCGGTGCCATCATCTGAGTTTGGGACAACGGCCAATGCCAGCCGTGATGCAGGCAGGTTTGGCGTAACTCGTGCAACGGCGCGGCGCCGGCAGCGTTCAGATAGGCGTATACGTCCGGCAGACCGGAGGCGCGTGCGAAGTCCAGGCCCCGTTCTTCCGTTGTCAGGATTTCGCCCCAGGTCAATCCACAGGGTGTCCGGTATTGCGCAATATTCATCGTCGTTTCACATCAAGGAGGTACGCACCCGGTGTTGTGATCACTCTGGCCGGGCCCTACTTTTCGAAGCCAGGGAGAGAGTTAGTCTGAATCTGTTGTTGATCATAGATCATGAGCCCGAGTTTGTCCATCCCCGACGAAGGGAGTGTAATAAATGGGCTTGCCTAATGCCGTGTAACTATTATAGTACTACTGATTTTTAACGCGGGGGATCCCTTGACATGGATGATGAGAATAAACCGGCGGAGAATGTGACCGAGGCGGCCAGTCCGGCGGCGAGCGACAAAAGTGCCGCGCTCTGGCGCCAGATCCTGCTGGTGCTGTGCGCTGTGGGCGCGGGCCTGGTTATCGGCATCCTGGCTCTGCAGGTTACGGAATACCTGTTCTATAAGGCGCCGCCTGATGTTTGGCCGCAACCCGGCGCCGGCGGCACGGTCAGCGCGCCGGCCACACTGGCTGCGCCGTCGGTGTCCGTGCCCTTAATGACGCCGACCGACGCGCCGGCGTCTCCGATCGGGCTAACGCCCACGAACGCTTCGACCAACGCTCCGGTGGTTGCCCAGCCATAACGCTTGCATCCGTCGGCACAAACTCCGCAACAGATTTTTGCGCGGCCAATCAGGGTGGGGCGATTAGCGTGGCGGCTTTAGCGTTGCACACGGCCGGAGGCTTCCCCGCCGGCCAGTTTTTCAGCCTCGTCGGCCGTGACGCGGTTGAAATCGCCGGGAATCGAGTGCTTGAGGCAACTGGCGGCGACGGCAAAATTGAGGGCTCCCTCCGGCGACTTGCCATTGGCCAGTCCGTAAATCAGCCCGGCCGCGAACGCGTCGCCGCCGCCCACGCGATCCACAATGTCGGTGATTTCGTATTTCCGGCTGAGCAGGAACTGCCGGCGGTCGTTCAGGCAGGCGGACCAGCCATTGACATCGGCGCTGTGGCTTTCGCGCAGGGTGATGGCGATCAGCTTCAGGTTGGGAAACGTCTTCAGCACCTTATCGGTCAGCGCCTGATATTGCTCGGTGTCAAGTCGGCCTTGCTCAACCTTCACATCCACCTTGAGCCCGAGTGATTTCTGGCAATCTTCCTCGTTGGCGATGCCGATGTCCACGAATTTTACCAGCTCGTTCATGACTTCCGGCGCGGTCTTGCCGTATTTCCATAGCTTGCCGCGGTAATTGAAATCGCAGGAAACGGTCAGCCCGATCTGCCTGGCCGCCTGGACCGCTTCCATGGAAAGATCGGCGGCGGACTGGCTGATGGCCGGGGTAATGCCGGTAATATGGAACCAGGTGGCGCCGGCAAATATTTTTTTCCAGTCCAGCGCGCCCGGCTGAGCCAGGGCAAGGGCCGCATGGGCGCGATCATAAACAACCTTGGAGGCGCGCTGATTGGCCCCGCTTTCCAGGTAATAAATACCCATGCGGCCGGAGCCCCGGACAATGAGCGAGGTGTCCACGCCGAAGCGGCGCAGTTCCGCGATACAGGCGTCCCCGATTTCATTTTTCGGCAGGACGGTCGCAAAGGCCGCATTCATCCCCAAATTTACCAGCGACACTGCCACGTTAGCCTCGCCGCCGCCAAAGGTCGCTTCCAGGCGCGACGACTGCAACAGCCGTTCGAACCCCGGCGATTTCAAGCGCAACATGATCTCACCAAATGTCACAACGCGTTGTTTCATAAAATCTCCCCTTTATAATAAATGCAGAATGCAAAATGCAGAATGAAGAATGACCTCCGACTGTGTTTTCCGACATTCGATGTTCGGCGTTGGACGTTGAGCGTTTGCTTCTCTTTCCGTCATCTGCCGTCCGTCGTCCGTCTTATCCGGTCTATCGTCTATCCTCTGGTGTCTGGCGTCTGGCGTCCGGCGTCTGGTGTCCGTCGTCTGGTGTCTGCTACGATAACCATGGCTTCGCGGGTCAGGCGCGTGATTTCGGCGAATTGCCCCTGTTTGATCAGTACGTCCTTCACCATCCAGCTTCCGCCGCAGGCCAGCACCTTGGGAAACAGGATATATTCGGCCAGGTTCGCCGCGCTGATGCCGCCGGTGGGAATGAACTTCACCGCGCCGAAGGGTGCGCTCAGGGCTTTCAGGGTCTTGACGCCGCCAAAAGCGTCGGCCGGAAAAAACTTGACGACTTCCAGATTATGTTCCAACGCCATTTGGATTTCAGTCGGCGTTGCCACACCGGGTGTAATTGGAATAGCGCGCTCGGCGCAAAATTTAACGACCGTTGGACTGAATCCGGGCGTCACGATAAACCGTGCTCCGGCCTTGACGGCACGCTCGGCCTGGTCCATCGTCAGCACCGTGCCGGCGCCCAGCAACACTTCGGGCACGCTGGCGGCTATGTTCCGGATGGCTTCCTCGGCCGCAGCCGTGCGGAACGTGATCTCCGCCACGGGCAGGCCGCCTTCCGCGAGCGCGCGCGCCAGCGGCACGGCGTCGGCGGCGTTATCAATTTTGACTACGGGCACCAAGCCTAAGGCGCCAAGTTGCTTCAGCACGTCATGCATAAGTCCTCCCTTTTCTAACGCGGGCTGTGCCCGCAACC
>JAHIMN010000194.1 GCA_018896395.1 Verrucomicrobiota bacterium
GGAGGTCCGCGTTATCGGTTTAGCCGGGGCAGGCGCTGTGTGGAAGCTCAGCAGGCGGCCGCCATAGAGTATGGCCAGTGTCTCGTCACGTTTTTCCACGACTATGACGCGACGGCCGGGAAGACCAAGCGCAGCGTGCCGGGCATCGATCTGCAGCCGGCGGGTACGCCAGCACACAGTCCAATCCTTTGCTACACTGCGAGTTTCCTGCCAGGACAGCACTAAAGCGAGTGTCGCGGCCAACGGCTGCGACCGGTGGCCATTGGCGGGGTCGCGCGGTTCAACGGTATAGCGTTCCTGAAGCAACTGCAGAAAACTTCCGTCCAAATAAGCGTTGGCCGCCGCAATGGTGCTAACACCCTGTAGTCGCATCTCTTTGACCAGACGGTCCTGAAACAGGCCATGCCGTCGCTCAACACGGCCTTTAGCTTGGGGGGAATAGGCTGGAATCAGATCCACGTTGAGTTCGCGCATAGCCCGTGCAAACTGCGTCTCGGGCCCCACATTCGCCAGTTGCTCCTCCAGGTTCGCCTCACGCGTGCAAAAATAGATGCTGTCGCGATCCGGATACAACGCCATAGGCCGGCCGTACAGGTGTACATAGCGTTCAAAGATGTCATAGGCAGCGGCCGTGTCCTCGGCTGGATAGAAACGTGCCAACGTTGTGTTGGTTGCATCGTCGATCATTACCATCAACACCGCCCGGGGACCACGCCCTTCAAACCAATCGTGCTCCGAGCCGTCAATCTGCACCAGATCTCCCCGGCGCGGACGACGCTCCCGTGCCGCACGATGTACCTCCCGCCTGCGATGCGACTGCCAAACCCCGGCGACCAGTAGCCACCGCCGCAACGTCTCATGGTCCACCACAATCCCATGATCCGTTGCCAAATGCTCACTCGCCAGCAGCGGGCCGAACCCCGCATACCGCTTGTTGTACAACGCGATCGACCGCTTGCGTTCGCCCTCCGGCCGTGTCCGGTTTGAACTCCGCCCTCGGCCACGATGCACGAGCCCGGCATCCCCCTCCTGCAGATAGCGCCGGCGAATCCGCTTGGCCTGCCGGTACGATACCTGCATCATCTCTGCCGTCTCACGTAACTTCAGCAGTCCTTCCGCCACTCGAGTCATCAACGTCATACGCTTGCGCTCCCTTGTGCTCATCTCGATCATCTCCATCTGGCCTCCTTCCATTTTGTCTGGAGGCCTGTAATGGGGACATTTCTAACGAGTTACAAGGGGACATTTTCAAAGAGTCACGACAGTCAAGAAAAACAGCCATTTGGAGACAGGACTCCGGCGTGGGGCACAAGGTTGGCCGTCCCCGCAGGGGTGCCCCGGAGGCGGCGGATTAAACCTGATCAGCTTAATCCCAGCACTTTGATCGCATTCTGCCGGACGATTTTCTGAAAGACGGTTTCGCTGATTTTCTGTTCCTTTCGCATCTGAAGCAAAAAATCAACCAGGGGCGTGGAAGTGGAAGGAGCGCAAATATCGGTGCCAAAAAGAAGATTGGATAAGAGAGGAAAGCACAGAGAAATGCAAAGCGGAAACCATCCGATTTTAACACTTGACGGCACATCCCCATTAACCTTCGTGACGGATGCAAAATGCCCCCGGCGACCGGCCAAAAAAAGTACGCCGAGTGATTTTCTTAGCGAACACTGAAGATTGCGCCCTTGTTGATACGTTCATACGCGCCCATGTCCACCGTCCCATACCGGATGCGCATCATCCCATCCAGATCAACTCCATTGGTCATCCAGTTCTGGTTCATCCCCGCGTTTATGCACGGCGAATTGGGGCTCAGGCGATAATTGCCGACGACATTGGTCGTTCCATATCCGAGACCCTTATCAACAAACATCGGGTCACCCGTGATATTACCAGTCCCATTTGTAGCTGCCGGCGTTGTACAGATATTTTGAAAAGTGGCTACGTCGGACCAATTTGACCCGGCAACACCAGCACTATTAAAATATACAATGCAGTTAGTCAATATTCCGCCAGATACTCCTCCGCCGTTCGTCGCCGCATAATTTCCGACAATTGTACAGCTGTAGAGCTTAGTGCCAGCAGAAGCACCGCCGTTCGCCTTTGCCGAATTTCCGATAAACAGACAGTTACGTGCAGAACGGGAGGCGTCGTTTACCAGTCCACCGCCCGTCCCCGACGAATTCCCGATAATCGTGCAGTGATCCATAGCAACATACATTCCTGCCCCACCATAACCGGATGCGGATGTCGAATTACTGATATATGTGCAATTATACGCAGTAGAATATATTGAGCCGCCACCACCTGACGTTGCCGAATTGCTGGTAACCAAACAATTATACAGGGTGCTTCCACGCGCCCCACCTCCGTATGACGGTGACGAATTTCCGGCAATTGTACAGTTGGATAAAATACTCAAAGCTGCTCCGCCGCCCATAGCTGGATAGCCACTTACATGCGAATTGTTAATAATTTGGCAGTTAAACAGTGTGCCATAGCACACCCCGCCGCCGCCACTGTTGCCTTTGCCCTGCGCCGAATTTTTGGTTATTATACAATTAGATATGTAAGCCCCGTTAGCCCATGCGCCCCCGCCATTATAATCATATTCATTAGTCCCGGTCGCTATCGTAGCACCATTAGTTAAAGTGAACCCGATCAGCCAGGAATTATTGGTCATATATACGCAACGGACTGCATTTGGACCAACCGGACTTACACCTTTAATGATTGTGTTCGTCGGGTCGTTGTTCGCGCTCCTTACGGTGATGGCGTTGGTGATCGCAACCCGATTGGTCAGAATTGTGCCGCCGGGCCAGTTCGTGACCCCGCCGGTTTCATACACGCCGTTGCTGACCAATACCGTGTCACCCGCAACGGTCAGGCTGATTGCATCCTGGATGTTATTTGTCGCCGTTGCCCAGCTTGTTGCGCCTCCTCCGGGTCCATTGGTCGCCACATAGTACGTGTTGGCCCCAAGCACAAGGGCGCCGGACCAGAACAGGCAAACAAACGCCAGCCATCCGGCCTTGTAGTCCGTCGGCTGACGGACGGAGTAGGCAAGGCGCATAACGCCTGTTATCCAGGAACCGAACATGTTGATCTTACTCATTATTTAATCCTTCCTCATAGTAAGTCGAGTTTCGCACTTTTTCATATGCTTATACAACGCCACCGCAACATGTTACGAGCGACAGGCGAATTTAACATAGGTTCGAGAAACCGCTCGAAC
>JAHIMN010000195.1 GCA_018896395.1 Verrucomicrobiota bacterium
AAGAAGCCGGGCCGGATTTCGTTGACCCGGATCTTCGGCGAATGGTTAAAGGCCATGTAGGCCGCCAGCCATTTGGTGAAATTGCTGACGCCGGCCTTGGCGGCCGAGTATGCCAGGACGCGGCTCAAGGGAATGTCGGCGCTCATCGAAGACGTGTTGATGATGACCCCTTCGCCCTGCTGGATCATCACCTTGCCGAAGATCATGGAAGGGATCACCGTACCCATGATGTTCAGATCGAAGGTGAAGCGGATGCCGTCCACCGAGAGATCGGGAAAGAAAAGCCCTTCTTCCTGTTTGGTGACAGCCTTGGGATGATTGCCGCCGGCGCCGTTAATGAGGATGTCCACCCGGCTGAATTTGGCGAGTACGGCGTCCTTGGCCTTGGTCACGCTCTCCGGCTTGAGCACGTCAATCTCGAGGGCAAGAGCGTTGCCGCCCGCGGCCTTGATTTCGTCGGCGGTCTTCTGGGCTTCATGCAGACGCAGATCGAGGGAGGCCACCTTCACGCCCAGCTGGCCCAAGCCCCGCGCGACGGCGCCGAACAGCACGCCGCCCGCGCCGGTAATGGCCGCCGTTTTGCCTTCCAGGGAAAACATTGTCTGCAACTTGTCGGCGGGATTGATCTTCATGCTTGATCTCCGTTAATGCGCATTTGGTCTGGTTGTATCTCCAGAATATTTCACAATCCGCATTCCGCAGTAACCGGTCAATGAATGGGGGTGAAATGGCGCGACGCGAGGTCGCGCCCTACGCCAGGCTTCGCCGGAGCGCTATGCCTAGGCGAGTAGGGCCTCAGCTTGCTGAGGCCATTGGGATCGACGCCCCCATTCACAGTTTCTGACCCATTACATTCCGCAATCCAGATGCTAATCTACCCCCAATTTCCATGCACGAGCATGCCGGTCTGGTTGGATTGATACAGGGCGGTAATAATTTCCACGCAGGCCAGGCCCAGCTCGCCGCTACAGCCGTAAATCGGTTTGCGGTTCTGTCGCACGCAATCCACGGCGTCCGCCAGTTCATCAACATAGCCCAGGTTCAGAAACTCGTCCACCGCCGGTTTGGTCCAGCCGAGGGTGTTGTCGGTTTTTTCAATGGCGTAAGTGTAACCGGGACGACTGTATACGTTCAAGCATGAACCGAACGTGAGGTCGGCCTTGAGGTTGCCCGCCGAGCCGTAAATTTCGACTTTGTCGTCCATGCCGCCCACGGTGATGTAATTACCCTCGATGAGCGCATGCTCGCCGTTGGCGAATTTCAGGATGCCGAGGGCGAAATCCTCGCCGCCGTTGTCCTTGTGGACGTAATTATCCTGGAGCCCGCCGTTGCATTTGCCGAACACTTCCACCACCTTGTTGTTGCCGCCATTGCCCAGCAAGTGCAGAATCCAGCCCAGGGGGTGAATGGCCAGGTGAATCAGGCATCCGCCGCCGCATGATTTTCTGGCTTTGGCAAAGGGGCTATGCGTGCCGTTGTGGCATTCCTTGGCCTTCACATAAAGCACTTTCCCGAGGCCGCCCTCGCGGATGATTTCCTCGGTGCGGCGCAAAGCCGGGGCAAAGACCCAATCCTCACCGTAGAACAACAGCACCCCGGCCTTACGGCAGGCCGCGACCATCTCGCGGGCGTCGCTGACGGTCGTGGCCAGGGGCTTCTCGCAGAACACGTGTTTGCCGTGGCTGGCTGCCGTCAGCACGACGTCGTGGTGCAGAAAATTGGGCACACAGACCGAAACCAGGTCCAGGTCTTCCTGGGCCAGCATGTCGGCGTAATTGGCGTAGGTCCGCGGAATTGCCCACTTGCGCGCAAAAGGCTCCAGGTTGTCAATGGCCGCCGCGGCGGCGATCTCCACCGCGGGGTTGCGGCGGTAACTGAAGGCGTGAAAATCCGCGGCGAACTTGGAGCCGACAATGCCAACCTTGATTTTGTCGTTCACGACATCGCATCCTTCGTGTATAGTTTGAGTAAAAAAACGTGTCGCAGACTTAAATAGAAACTTATTTATATTGTTTTTGAAACGGGTAATCAAGAAGATTCTCAGCAACCTGCGCAGTAAAAACAGGAGATTTCCATGAGCGATTTTGAAAGCAAGCGCCGCGCGATATTCGAGCGGGTTGCCTGCCAAATCCTGAAAAAAATTAATTCCACCACCGGCCTGATGCCGGGACCCAAAACGAAGGGACATTCGACCGGCGCGCACAGTCGCGCATCCGGAAGCGATATGCGGGGCACGGCCTATGCGGCGACCGCGTTGGCCATGACCGGGTCGTTTGAGGTCGCGTGGAAGGCCGTCGCGGCGGTGCTGGATCATCAGGATAGGGATCCGTGCAGTTTCACCTACGGGAACTTTTTCTGGTATGCCGATTGGAAATTTGCCCTGGACCCGAACGCCGCGTCGTTTATTGTGCCGCATCTCTGTTATGTCCTGCGGCATTGTGAACAGCGGATGCCGGCCGAGTTGGTCAAGCGTCTTAAGGAATCGTTACCGCTATGCGTTTCCGGCTTGAACGCCCATCGGGCAACCTGGGGTTACACGAATATTGCCCTGCTGAATATGGCGTCCA
>JAHIMN010000196.1 GCA_018896395.1 Verrucomicrobiota bacterium
TCATAGGGCACGCTGGCTACCTGGGCTGCGGCTTCCGCCGTCGGTCGCCAGGCTGGGAAAGGATTAATGCGCATGATTTACCTCGTTGATCTTCTTTAGTCCAGCCCATGTGTCGCGGCGCTAAAACTCATTCCGGATGTTTTTATCAAATTCGAGTAATTTTGTCATTTTATTAATGCAATTACAGGGGTTTTAATTATAGTAGCACTGATCCCCAATGGATTTCAGCGGCGCAGGCGACGAGGACTTGCTATGAAAGAAAAATATCCGTTTGATGAAATTGAGCCGAAGTGGCAGGCCTACTGGTGCGACCGGGGCTTGTTCAAGGCGGACCTGAGTAAGACCGACAAGAAATATTATTGCCTGATGATGTTTCCGTATCCGTCGGCGGCCCTGCATGTGGGGCATGGGCGCAATTATATCATTGGCGACGCCGTGGCCCGTTACAAGAAAATGCGCGGGTTCAATGTGTTGACGCCAATGGGCTGGGATGCCTTTGGCCTGCCGGCCGAAAACGCCGCCATCAAAACCGGAACCCATCCCCGGATCACAACGCTCGCCAATATCGCCACCATGAAGCGGCAGTTGAACGCCTGGGGGTGTTGTTATGACTGGGACCGCGAGGTGACCGCCTGCCTGCCGGACTATTACCGCTGGACGCAATGGCTGTTTCTGCAGTTTTTCAAGCGTGGTCTGGCCTACAAGGCGTTTGCGCCGGTCAACTGGTGCCCATCCTGCGTGGCCGTGCTGGCCAATGAGCAGGTGATTGACGGCAAATGCTGGCGTTGTGATTCGGCGGTGCAGGAGAAGCGCCTCGAGCAGTGGTTTTTCAAGATCACCGACTATGCCCAGCGCCTGTTGGACGATCTGGCCAAGCTCACCGGCTGGCCGGAACGGGTCAAGCTGATGCAACGGAACTGGATCGGACGCAGTGAAGGCGCGCGCCTCGAGTTCCCATTAGTGCCGCGCCGTGACGGCAATAAGGATCCCGCCTTCGCCTCTGGGGCTACGGCGGGCAGGCCCGCCGTCGGCGTGGCTTGTTTTACGACGCGGGTGGACACGATCTTCGGGTGCACCTACATGGTCCTGGCCCCGGAATATCCGGAGTTACCGGAACTGGTGAAGGGCCTTCCGGAAGAAGCGGCGGTCACGCAGTTTGTTGCCCAAGCAGTCAAGGTTGCCGCCGTTGACCGCGCGGGCAATACCTTGGATAAAAACGGCGTGTTCACGGGGCGGTTCGTGGTCAATCCCTATACCGGCGAAAAAATTCCGCTGTGGGTCGGCGATTACGTCATTATGAGTTATGGTGCGGGCGCGGTGATGGCCGTGCCGGCGCATGACACGCGTGATTGGGCCTTTGCCAAAAAATACGGTCTGCCCATCAAGCTTTCCATTCAGAACGCGGAGCAGACACTCCGGTTGGAAACCATGGCGGATGCCTATGCCGAGGACGGCGTCACGGCAAATTCCGGCCCGTTTACCGGTCTGCCCAGCGACCAGGCGCGGGCGCGGATGATGGCCTATGCCGGCGAAAAACAATTCGGGCGCGCTTTTGTGACCTACCGCCTGCGCGACTGGCTGATCAGCCGCCAGCGTTATTGGGGCGCGCCGATCCCGGTTGTTTATTGCAAGACCTGCGGCATCGTGGCGGTGCCGGAAAAGGATCTGCCGGTGCTCCTGCCGGATACCGTGGAGTTCAAGCCGACGGGCGAATCGCCCCTGAAGCGCGATCTGAACTTCATGAACACGACCTGCCCGAAGTGCGGCGCTCCCGCCCAGCGCGAAAGCGACACAATGGACACGTTCGTGGATTCGAGTTGGTATTACCTGCGCTATCTTTCCGCGCGCGACGACCATCAGGCCATCCAGTCCAAGGTGTGCAAACAGTGGTTGCCGGTGGATCAATATATCGGCGGCATCGAGCACGCCATTCTGCATCTTATGTACGCGCGGTTTTTCACCAAGGCGCTTTTCGACATGGGCCTGGTGGGCTTCGACGAGCCCTTTGCCAACCTGTTTACGCAGGGCATGATCTGCAAGCGCAGTGAAAAAGACGGTCAGCTTTACAAGATGTCCAAGTCCAAGGGCAACGTGGTGAGCCCGGACGAATTGATCCGCGATTACGGTGCGGACACGGTGCGGCTCTATACGCTCTTTATCGGACCGCCGGAGAAGGATGCCGAGTGGAGTGACCAGGGCATCGAGGGCGCGTTCCGGTTTCTCAAGCGGCTCTGGCGTTTCGTGTATGAACGGCACGATGTTCTGCGGGCGGCTGAAGCAATCCGGCCGGAGTTAGCCGCCATGAACGCCCAGGAACGCGATCTCTACCGCAAGGCCCATGAAACCATCCAAGCCGTCACCAGCGGGCTGGATGGCGCCTTCCATTTCAATACGGTCGTTGCCCAGATCATGGAGCTGATGAACGAGGTGGAGCGCTTCTGTCCTGACGCCGACGCGCGCGACCAGGAAAAGGCCGTCGTCCGATTCGCTGTCAATTCGATTATCCTCCTGCTTTCGCCCCTGGCCCCGCATATTGCCGAAGAGTTATGGGTGGAGTTGGGGCATGCGCCCGGTGTCCTGCAGGCCGCCTGGCCTGTGGCCGACCCCGCCGCCCTGGCGCGCGACCGGGTGGAAATCGCGCTCCAGCTCAACGGCAAGTTCCGTGGCACGATGATGGCGCCGTCCGGGTCCGATCGCAAAGACCTGGAGGACATGGCGCTGGCTCAGCCGCAGATTGCCAAGGTGGTCAAGCGCGAGCAGGTGGTCAAGATGGTGGTCGTCCCGGATAAGCTGGTCAATATTGTGTTCAAGCCGTGAGATCAGGCTTGTGCCGTGACCAAGCCGGAGTGTTGCGGATCGGGCAAAACGGATTGCGCGTGATGTCGGTCCGGCTGCGGCGTTGCCTGTCATCGTGAATAGCAGCGCGAATTTCGTTTGAAAAAGGCGGCGGCGATTTTGGCTCATTTGCCCCGTTGCCGTGCTTGCGCATACACGAGTATAGCGCTACGCACGCCGCCGGCGCATCTGAGCCAAACTTGCCTTGCTTTTCAAATCCCGCTTACGCGGGAAGCGAAATTCGCCCTGCGTTGACATGCCACCCAATCTCCTCCGTTGGAGAGGGTAGGTCAAGGCAACGTTTAACTTACTCATTTTCTCCGTAAAAAATTGACTAAAAAGATCTCTGTAAAA
>JAHIMN010000197.1 GCA_018896395.1 Verrucomicrobiota bacterium
GCTTTCGCGGAATCCAAAGCATTCTCGGCCCGCTTCCATAAATCTTTTGAATATTCGGTCATGACAATCTGAGGCCTTCTTTGCGTGCGTGTTGAAACAACGGCGTATCCATGGTTTCGTAGTGCCGAATATCCACCGGTTTAGGGCTAATGGGATGCCCGTATTTCAGGGCTAACGGCAGGAGAGCTCGAAGGGCGGTTTTTAAATCATTCCACAAGCGGACTGGCCCGTTGAGAATGATAATCACGTCAATATCACTGTCAGACTGCATCCGTCCTTTGGCCGCCGATCCATACAGAATGACATCCTTGAACCTTGTACCATATGCGGGAATCAAACGGTCTTGTATCTCAGCCAACATTCGCATGGATTTATGTTTTCGGATCATGTTCCGCCCGTTTTTATTCCATCAGACATAATGCTCTTATGTTTAATATTGCTACTGCATTGCTCGATAATAGGCAAGCCTATTCTGCGCCTATTCTGCCAATGCCTGACTCCCGGCATTGCGTCTCGAATTCGGTTCGGGAAAAGCGTCCCCCTGCGCGACTCGCCCTCGCGTAGCGCTATGGCGGAGCAGGAAGCCGCTCCCCCCTTCGCTCAAAGAGCTTCGGCGGACACGTCGGCGGGACAAGGCGGCAATCCCGCGAAACGCGGGATAAATCTGGCGCTTGCCCCGCGTCGCGCGGGGTCCGCTCCGACACGCTTCACCACGTCGCACCGCTGCGGGGCAAGTGGCCACTTGGCTGCCGACGTGGCGCGATACGCTTCACGTGTTTTCATGCCAGCCCAAAGCGTTTTTTAAACCGCTGAAACAGGCTGACCTTAAGTGCTTCCGGATCCGCCTTGTTGCGGGCCAGGTCGGCATTGGCTTTACAGCGTTCGCCGAAGATAATTTCAATCTGACGCAGAACCGCCGGCTCGGTTTCGATGAGGATTTTAAAGGCGCTGCGATCAATTTCCAGCAGTGTGCCACGGGTGGCGGCCTCGACATGCGCTGTGCGTTTCTCGCCGGTCAGCAGGGACATCTCGCCGAAAAAATCGCCCTTGTGCAGAATCGTGGCAATCCGTTGATCCTTCATCACGTTAAAATCACCGTCGAGGATAAAGAACATGGAATCGCCCGGCTCCTGCTCTCGAACCACCACGTGTCCCGGCGCAATCGTGTGGGTCAGGCCGAACCGGACCAGGTGTTCCAAACCTTCCGGGCTGATTCCCGTAAACAGCGGCAGACTGCCAAGCAGTCGGACGGGTTCGCTCAGGTCGGCTTGGGCGGACGGTTGTTTCATGATTACCGTGCGGATCGGGTAGGGGATTTCAATCACGTGTTTCTTGAACTGGTACCAGATCGCGGAATAAACTTCGTCACGGACGGCCCGATGCATGCCGGGATCGCCAATCATGTAGGCAATCCGGTACACAATGCTGGAATTGCTGTACTCGTGGAGAAAAACCTCGTTTTCTTCCTTATGAATGACATGCGGATTGGCCTTGAGGATGGCCATGACGGCCTGTTTAACTTTGACCGGCGCGACGTCGTAACTAATGCCGATATTGATGAATTCTTTTACCACCGGGGTGGGCTTGCTGTAGTTGATCACCTTTTCCGTGGAAATCTTGTTGTTGGGAATAATCATGTAAATTTTTTCGGTGGTCTCGATCTTCGTGTAGCGCCAGTTTATCTCGCGCACCTGACCGCGCTGGCCGTCAATATTAATCCAGTCATTGAGATCGAACGGTTTTTCGAGCTGGATGATCAGGCCGGCAATGAAATTGCCGATGGTATCCTGCATGGAAAGCCCGATGATCACCGTCAGAATGGCCGAGGGGGTCAGAATGGCCACCATGTTGACGTTCAGCACCAACCGCAGGAAAAGCAGGGCGAAGAGTGCGACAATCAGCACCGTGGTCAGATCGCGGATAATCCGGGCCACAAATACGCGCCGACGGTGCTCCAGGTATTTCCCGATGTAAA
The DNA here is from genome assembly GCA_018896395.1 of Verrucomicrobiota bacterium. Classification (GTDB taxonomy): domain Bacteria; phylum Verrucomicrobiota; class Kiritimatiellia; order JAAZAB01; family JAAZAB01; genus VSJD01. The sequence continues at coordinate 1,976 of JAHIMN010000197.1, forward strand.
GTTTGACGACGACCTGCACCGTGAAAAATGCCATCAGGGCCAGTTCAAGGGCTTTCAGCCACGGTGCCAGGAATACGGGCATGGGCATTCTTGTGCGGATGCCTTCGCAGATGAGGATGAGAACTGCCAGTTGAAAAACCTGGGCCACGTTCAGCGAGACCCAGTGTAGTCGGACCAGGATGCGCAGTAAGACCCAGAGCACAACGAACGCTCCAAGGGCAATTGCCAGACAGGTATGCGTTTGCATAAGCAGGGCCAGGATGGGTTCAATCATAAAATGAATTCCGGTGGCTGTTTATTCTCTTGGCCCCTATTATCCCCGCCCGTCGGGGCCA
>JAHIMN010000198.1 GCA_018896395.1 Verrucomicrobiota bacterium
AGTGGATCTCATTATCAAGGAAGAAAAGCAACACATTGTCTTCCTGAACCGGCTCTTCGATGAGCAATGTCCTCCGTCCGGAGGATAGATGCTTGTTAAAAATTAAGGCATGGTTCAAGGTTCAGCGGTTTCCGCCGCGGCGGATTCAACGGTTGCCGATTTTTCTATCGAATTTACCAACCGTGAACCTCCTAACCGTGAACCGTTGAACCATTCCATAATAAACGCTTGTGAACATTGCCCGCAGTCTGATCGTCCTCTTCTGGCTTCTCATGACCGGGTGGCTGATCCGGTATGAAGCTTTTCCCCGCTGGTTCACGGCCTCCGTGCCAGGCTATCGCTCGCTTTTCAAGAACGGCCCGCTCATCCTCGACACGTGGATGCAGATCGAATTCCGGAACACTCCCGTTGGTTACAGCCATACCTGGGTGGATAGCGATGTGGCGTCGCCCAACGCCACCTATACGCTCCATAACCAGACCGCGCTCAATATAAAATTAATGGGACAGATCCAGGGCGTGAATGTCATAGCCGGCGCCACGTTGGATGCGGGTTACGCGCTTCAGAAGTTTTATACCGTCGTTTCTTCCAGCGTCTATACCACCCGTATTGATGGGCGCAAAACCGGGGATCACACTTTTACCGTCCGCATCCGCACGGATAGCGGCGAACAAACCGTGACGCTGACCGTTCCGGACGACGTCATCCTGTATTCTCCCGTGACCGAAATGGCCTTGGCCGGCCTGAAGCCGGGTGAATCGTTAAGTCTGCGGGTGCTGGATCCCATAACGCTGTCCATATCCGACGTGCGCGTGGAAGCCCTGCGCCGGGAAAAGCTGAAATCCGCCGGGCGCGAACAGGAAACCACCGTGCTGAAGCTGGTTTACCAGGGACTGGAAACGCTGTCCTGGATGGATTCCGAAGGGCGCATCCTGCGGCAGGAGACGCCCTTCGGCTGGAACATGACCTTGTGTTCAGCCAAAGACGTGCTGGCCTTCAAGCAGGACGCGGCCCGCGCGGACGACCTGCTCATGGCCATGGCGGTACCCTGCCGCGGCCAGGTGCAAAACCCGCGCGCGTGCCAAATGTTAAAAATTCAAATTAACGGCGCAAGCATCAGTCCACAGGACTTTGCCAGTCCGCGCCAGATCATCGCTGACCAGGAAGACCGGCGCGTTTGCTTGACGGTGCGCGCCCAGGCGGGCCCAAGCCAGCCCGCTGTGCGCGGGTCGGTGCCGGAGGCCCTGCGTCCGTTGCTGGCTTCGTCGCCCGCGCTTCAGGCCGATCACCCGGCCATGCTCCGACAGGCCCGCGCGATTATCGGCGATGAGACCAACAGCTGGGTGGTGGCGCAAGCCATCGGCGACTGGGTCTTTCGCGTCATTGAAAAGAAGACGACGGTCAGCCTGCCATCCGCGCTCGATGTGCTGGCGCGACGGGAGGGCGACTGCAACGAACACACGTATCTTTTTGTGGCACTGGCCCGCGCTGCCGGACTTCCGGCCCGGATCCACGTTGGCCTGGTGTATTCCGAGATGGACGGGGCGCCGGGGGCCTTCTATTATCACGCCTGGCCGTCGGTCTATGTTGGGGAATGGGTGGAACTGGATCCGACCTTGGGGCAAAAGACCGTGGATGCCACGCATATTTCGGTGGCCCAGGGCGAGATCGCCGACCAGCTGAAATTGTTAGGCCTCATGGGTCAGGTCAGCGTGGAGATCGTGGAGGAGCGCTGATATTTGTTGACAGGATTAACAGGCCTGCCCGAGCGCTGGCCAGGGATCAACAGGATTATGATTGAAATCGAGCACTTGACCAAAAATTTCGGCAGCCTGCAGGCGGTCAAGGACCTGTCGCTGACCATTCCGCGCGGCGAGCTGTTCTGCTTTCTCGGGCCCAACGGCGCCGGCAAAACGACGACCATTAAGATCCTGTGCGGCCTGCTGAAGCCGACCGGCGGCACGATCCGTATCCGGGGGATTGATATTCAGACCGATCCGGCGGCGGTGCGGCGATTGATCGGGTACATTCCCGACACCCCTTTTCTCTATGAGCGCCTGACGCCGGTTGAGTTTTTTCAATTTATCGGCGACCTGTACCAGGTTTCCGCCGCCCAGGTCCACGCGGTGCGCGAGCAATTCTTTGCGCTATTTGCGATGGAGGAGTATGCGCAGACGCTGATCAAAGACCTGTCGCATGGATACCGCCAGCGGCTGATTTACGCGGCCACCTTCCTGCACCAGCCCGAGGTTCTGTTTATTGATGAACCGTTTGTCGGCCTGGATCCGTTCAGCATTCGCCTGATTCACGACCTGCTTCGTCAGAGGGCCCGGGCCGGTACGACCGTTTTCCTGACCACGCACATCCTGGCGTTTGCCGAGCAATTGGCGGACCGGATCGGGATAATTGCCGGTGGTAGCCTGGTGGGTTTGGGAACGCTCGCCGAACTGAAGGCGCGCAGTTCCGTGCAGGGGCCGCTGGAGGATATCTTTTTACGGCTCACCCGCCCGGAAGGGGCGTAAAGGCTGAGGATAGACCCTCCTACGCCCGAGCGCTTCGGAGGGCAAGCGCCAGACGACGGAGGGAACGAAGCAAACGTCGAACGCCGAACGTCGAATGCCTGACGACAGAGGACGGAGATCGTAGTACA
>JAHIMN010000199.1 GCA_018896395.1 Verrucomicrobiota bacterium
AATGGCACAACGGCGCCGGTCGTATCCCGGCCGATTGGGATGCCAAGGTTGCGGAATGGCGGCGCGACCGCCTCGGTGCGGTGGCCTACGGCGGCTCCTATTACGGCATCCTCCGCAACCTGATGGGCATGGAAGCCCTGAGCCTGATGTACTACGACGCACCGGACGCCATCCGGCGCTACAGCGACGTCTACCACGAACTGATCATGCGCATCCTGGAGAAAATCTTCGCCGATCTCAAGGGCGAAGTGATCATGATCCAGTTCGGCGAAGACTTTGCCTACAAGACCGCGCCACTGCTCTCGCCGGCGCTCTACCGGGAGTTCATCATGCCCTATCACCGGGCCGTGGTCGACCTGGCCCGGAGCCATGGCGTGGACCTGTTTTTCTTCGACAGTGACGGCAATATCAATGAAATGCTGCCGCACATGCTCGAGGCCGGCATCAACCTGATCTACCCGGTCGAGTGTGCCGCCGACATGGACCCGCTGGCGTTGCGCCGGACATACGGCCGGCAACTGCGCATGCTCGGCGGCATCGACAAGATGGCCGTGGCCCGCGGCCCTGCGGCGATTGAGGCCGAACTCCAGCGCAAGGTGCCGCCCCTGCTCAGGGAGGGCGGGTTCATGCCGCGCATCGATCACTCGGTGGGCACCGATATCTCGCTGCCGAATTTTGTCTATTACTTCCGGCGGCTCAAGGAATTGTGCGGCATGCCGGAAAACCCGGCGGCACCATATTTGAAGATATGAATCGCGATGGAAAAAGTTTATGCGGATCAGGATATGCGGATTAGACGATCCGCGTGATCCGTTGAATCTCGCGATCGGTGAAAATATCTTTCGCGTCCACGCTTCGCGTGGAGAATTCCGATACCACCGCGCCCTGCGGACCGGCCTGAAACCAATGCAGAGTGTCCGGCGCCAGCGTGTACTGCGCGCCGCTCTTCAGCACAATTTCATGCCACACCGTATAGGACGATGCCTTGCTCTTTGGCGGCCGTGCCTGCCTGTGCCCGGTTTTAGGACCCGGCACATAGAGATAAATCGTTCCCCAGCGACAGCGAAACGTCTCCTCTTTGCCGGGATTGTTCCGGCCCAGATGCGGATGCCGGTGTTCCGGGCAAGTTTGGCGAGGAAGCAACGCCAATTCTTTGGCACAACATCGGTCGGTATTCACATAGACCAGCACCGCCAGCCCCGTTTGCTTATAGGCGCTAAGCCCGAAGTCGGCCACCTCAATTGAGCCGGCTTCCTTCTTGGTGATCACGATTCCCGCCTTGTTGAACAAGGCTTGCGCCAGTTTCTGGTTCTGCTTGATCTCTTTTCTGGTCATCATTGTCGGCATTCCTCCCTGGATCTATTTGCTTTTACCGGGCGTTGTGGAAATGCTTTTCCAGACGCGCAGACCTCGGCGGGAAAGGTAGACGGGCAGTGTCAGGTAGCCTTTTTGATCAAGCACCTTCTGCAATTCCCGCTTTTTCGACATGTCCCCATCCGTCAGGATGGCTATGGAACCACCGTCGCCTCCGGCCCCGTTGACTTTACAGCCCAGTGCCTGATAATTGCCCGCCACGGAAATGATGTCCTCAAACGCGTTGCAAACAAGGTTCTTGTGCAGTGCGCGTTGCACAACGGTGTTTTCATCGAAGATTCTGCCCAGCTCAATAAAATTCCCGGCCTGGAGCGCAGGCCTGGCCTGATGGGCCAATTGCCGCAGTCGTTCGATGCGCTGGTCTTTATGGGGCGTAGCGCCGAGCCCGGCAATGACCATCTTGTGGATTTCGGACGACTGGTGGGGCTTGCCTATATAGGTCAGGACCAGGCGGTGTTCAAGCTCCCACCAGATAGCGTCGGTAATCGCTACCGGGGAAATCGTTGCTTCGGGAAAATCGCTTATTTCAATGAGGTTGATTCCACCATACGCGCTGGCGAGCTGATCCTGAACACCACACTCCAGTCCCAGTTCTTTCGTCTCAATGGAATGGGCCAGAGCGGCCGTTGCATGCGGCGCCAGTTTTTTACCCGCAAGAGCGTTCAGCGCGCCAATCAGGGCCACGGAAACGGCGGCGGAAGTACCCATCGAGGCGCCGGGCGGGGCATAGGAAAAAACGTTAATTCTCAAGTTAAGATCCTGTGGGAGCGCCATGCACTTAATCGCCGCCTCGATTAATGGATGCTTGTCATAAACGATATTATCAGGGTCCAACGTGTAGGATGTGCCGTAATTCTCGGTCGCAACAATTAATCGGCCATCCGACTCGCCGGGCGCCATTGGATGGACCTGGACTTCGACATAAGGATAAATGGCGACATTGAATACCGCCCCGTATTTCGAAAAATGGGTGTCGGTCCAGCCGCCAACATCGCAGATACGTGTCGGCGCCACGGCGTTGATAACAAATGGATGCATGCTTGCTTCCCATTCTCTATAATTTACATGCAAAAGCAAGACTTTGCTATGGTGCTGTCGAACTATTTTCAAGTCTATATCCTAAACTCGAAAATTACCAACCTGAATTCTGTCTACCTTATAGCTTGACGGCAAGCCTCACATGATCTTGCCGGATTTGTCGCCAGTCAACGCTGAGCCGCGCCAGGAAAGAACGGCCGATTTTGATTCGCGGACGGGTGATATGGTGCCGGCGCGTTCGGGTGCAGATGCCGGCAATAGTGGAAATCCTCTGGGCATAAAAGGCTTGTGAACAAAAGGATTTCCATGCTTGTTTCGCCTCGGCTCCCGTTGTATTCTCGCGGCACACTGGATCAAACGTTATTCGTTCACTGAAAAACATGATCTGCAAACTGACAGGCAAATTTGGGCCTGGTGTCAAAGCGCACATCATCCCGGAAGCTTTCTACCTCATCAAACCCGATCAAGCCC
>JAHIMN010000200.1 GCA_018896395.1 Verrucomicrobiota bacterium
CGCTCGGCGAAAAAGGGATGCAGGCGTTCGCGCAGATGGCGGCGCAGGGGATCGAACAGGACGCGCCCGCTCTGGGCCACGCCGCCGCCGACGATAATGACTTCCGGTTGGAGGAGATAGGTCACCGACGCGAATGTCGTGGCCAGGCAATCGGCCATGGCGTCGAAAATCTCGCGCGCCAGCGGATCACCGCGCCGGGCGGCCAGGGCCATCGTTTTCGGTGTCAGGCGCTTCAGGTCGTTTTTTACCAGGTCGCGTAACAACGAGCGGCGCCCCGCACGCAGAGCACGCGTAGCAGCGGCCACAATCCGCATGTTGCCCACATAGGTTTCCAGGCCGCCACGGCCTTCGGGGGTACGCCGGCCATGCCGGTTGATAGATATGTGGCCGATCTCGCCGGCCATGGAATAGGCACCACGATATAGACGCCCGTCAATGACTACCGCACCCCCCACCCCCGTACCCAGGGTGGCAAACACAACCTGGGAAAAGCGGCGCCCGGCGCCATAGGCGCATTCGCCGAGGGCAAAAGCATTGACATCATTGTCCACGAAAGCGCTCAGGCCGAACCGCTTCCGAAGCATTCCGGCCAGCGGCACGCGCGTCCAGCCGGGCACGTTGGTCAGGTTGTAAATATAGCCGCGCTTGAAATCCACGAACCCCGGCACGCCCACGCCGATACCCACCGGGCGGCGGCGTCCGACTCCAAACCGGCGCAGACACTGACCGACGAAATCCAGCCACGCAGAGCGGGCGCGAATGTCGGCGGTCGCCGCCTGGACCCGGTCAAGGATCGCGCCGGTTTCGTCCACCAGCCCGGCCTTGACGGCCGTCCCGCCGAAGTCAATGCCGATGGCCATGCGTTGGTGATGGGGCTTCATGCAATCCAAAGAATTAACGCAAAAAAGAGCAAAGAAAGAATGACCGGACCACACTTTTTGAGCCAGGAAGAGAGTTAGTTTGAATCTGTTGTTGATCATAGATCATGAGTCCGGGTTTGTCCATACCCCGATGAAGGGAACAACAAAATAAAGTATTTAACTATTCCATTATGTCGGTTATGATTTGCCCGTAAAAAGTCATGCTGTTGCGCGCCGGAGATATTTTATGCCAAAGAAATCTATATTTGTCGTGGATGATGAGGAAGATATCCTCGAGCTTATCTGCCATCATTTAACGCGCGAAGGCTTTCAGGTAACGACGGCCACCAACGGCGAAAACGCGGTCAAGGCTATCACCCAAAAACCGCCGGATTTGATACTCCTCGATCTGATGCTCCCGGGAATTGACGGGCTTGAAGTGTGCCGGATTCTAAAGAAGGAAAATAAAACAGCCGATATTCCCATTATCATGCTCACGGCCAAGGGCGCAGAAAGCGATATCATAACCGGTCTTGAACTCGGGGCCGATGATTACATCACCAAGCCGTTCAGCATGAAGGTGTTGATCGCGCGCATCCACGCCATATCGCGGCGCAAGAACAGACCGCCCATGGATAAAAACACCGTAATTCGCATTCATGATCTCATGATCAATCCAGGACGCCACGAAGTCTTAATCAAAGGCAAACCGGTCGAAATGACTTTCTCCGAACTCAGGATTCTTCATTTGCTGGCCGGTCGGCCGGGATGGGTAATGACACGTGAGCAAATTGTTGACGCGGTGCGCGGCGAGGATTATGCCGTAACCGACCGCGCCGTTGACGTGCAAATCGTCGGAATCAGGAAAAAACTGGGCGCCCGGGCCGAATATATTGAGACCGTGCGGGGCGTAGGCTATCGTTTTAAGGAATAAGCATGCGCCGTAAAAAAATCATGTGGCGGATTTACACCGCCTTCCTGGTGAGCGCCATGACAGCGTTTGCGGCGATGGCGTGGTATGCCACGCTGTCGCTTCGATGGTTTCATCAGGACCAGGTGGTCCCGCATATTGTCCTGGGCTGGCTGATCGTCGCCAGCCTCTTCGCCGTGGTCACGTGGCTCCTTTCGCGGCGGATCAGCCGTCCCCTGGAAGACATGCGCCGGGTGGCCGAGCGCATCGCGTGCGGCGACCTGGAAGCCCGGGTCGCGCGGCCCGACAGCGAGGAACTCGGCGACCTGGCCCGAACGCTCAACCAGATGGCGGCCCAGCTCGGCGAACGCTTGAGCACCATCACGCGTCAACGCAACGAGCAGGAAGCGGTGTTGGCGAGCATGGTGGAAGGTGTTTTGGCGGTGGACCGCGACGAACGCATCTTGCATCTCAATCATGCCGCCGCGCGTTTGCTCGATCTCGCGCCCGAACAGGCGCGCGGCCGCAGTATCCAGGAAGCCGTGCGCAACCGGGACCTGCAGGCCTTTATCGACGCCACTCTCGCAGGAACGGGTCCGGCGGAAGGCGAAATCGTCATTTACGGCAACGAAGAGCGTTTCCTTCAACTGCATGGCACGGCCCTGACGGACATCGCGGGCTACAATATCGGCGCGTTGATTGTTTTGAACGATATCACGCGGTTGAAACGTTTGGAGACGGTCCGCCGCGACTTTGTCGCCAATGTATCGCATGAACTCAAGACGCCGATCACCGCCCTCAAGGGCTGTGTAGAAACCCTGTCGGATACCAGGCCGATGGATCCTGTTGAACACTCACGGTTTTTGGCCATGATGACCCGGCAGGTGGCCCGCATGGAAGCACTGGTGGAAGACCTGCTGAGCCTGTCCCGGATCGAGTTTGACGCCGAGCACAAATGCGTCGCCCTCGATCCGGGCGCGATCGGTGACGTCCTGCAACGGGTGGCGCATGCTTACGCGACAGCGGCGGCAGCCAAGTCAATCAGTCTGGCCGTGGAATGTCCCACGGAGGTGACGGCCCCCATTAACGCCGCCCTGCTGGAGCAAGCCGTGGGCAACCTGCTCGACAACGCGATCAAATTCAGCGCGAATGGAACACAGATCCTGGTTAGCGGCCGCTTGACCGGCAACGACGTGGAAATCCAAGTGACCGACCAGGGACCCGGAATTGAGAAGAAACATCTTTCCCGTCTCTTCGAGCGGTTTTATCGCGTGGATCAGGCCCGCAGCCGGGCGCTGGGCGGCACCGGGCTGGGCCTGGCCATTGTAAAACATATCGCGCTGGCGCATCGCGGCACGGTGACTGTCGCCAGCGAGCCCGGGCAGGGCAGCACCTTCACGATCCGCATTCCGCGTTCATAGGCCACGGCATATTTCTTCACAGCAGTGTCGCCTGTCGCATTCGCGGTTTTCGGTCTAGGGGGACTTCCTGCACGACCAGCGTTTCGGGCATCTTGGAAGAAAAGGGCGGTGTAGCATCCGTCGTTGCGCCAAGTGACTCGAGGTATTTGCCGACGGTCTTCCGGGTATACGAGGGAATCCCAAGCGCGAACAGGTCCTTGTTTACGTCGGCGGCTTTATCGTCGGAATACTGGCAGGTAAAAATTGGGACGCCATCCAGAAGAACCTGTTTGACGGTGGTCAGTGTCTTATTGCCTTGTTCGGCAAATGGCACAAGAACCACATCCGCCAGCGTGCAGGCGACGCGATTGCGGAACATGATATTCTGCCTCAGGAAGCGTTTCTGTTGCGGCTCGGTAATGGAAAGCCACAACAACTCCTCCTCGCGCGCACGGCGGTAGAACTCTTCCTTTTGGGGAAAACCTGTAAAGGGTCCCTCGTAACCGAAGCGGTCGCCCAAGAAGTTGTCCCAATCCTCGCGCGCCAAGCCGCGCGCCGTGAAAATCGTCAACGAGCGTCTGCGCTCCGGGTCGGTCGGCGTGTCCAACGCCAGGCGAAAGATTTCCGTTTCCATGACGGCATGCCAGGGGCCGATGTAGTTGATGGCATACTCGCGGATTTTGAAGAGCATGTCGTTGGTGGCCAGCATCGCCTTTCCAGAGAGCACATCGGCGCAGATCACCGCCATACTGAACCGGTTGAGCAGCTTCAGCGGGCCGTGGAAATACAAGGTCGGCGCCTCGTCTTTAAGGCGCTCGCGCAGTTTGCCCGGATAGCGCGGATCCTGCGTGGTTAGCGTTTCATATTCCATAATTCCTCCACGGCATCGTTAATCTGCGCTTCAATGTCGGCGATTTCACGACCGCAGTCAACCGTTTTGTGGGCCTCGCTGGAAAGTTGCGCCAGCCGCCGGTGCGTGCGTTTGTGTTCGTCAAATGGCGGAATGGCCAGGTCCTTGACCACCGACGGCGCGCCGAAACCACGTCCGCCGGAGGAGAAGCTGCGGATGAAATTGTCCACGGTCTTGGAGTTTAGAATCGCGCAGAGATAATGCGCCTCGTCGGAACTCTTCGCCGTGAACAGCGACGTGGTGTCCGTGGCGACCACCGTCTTGCTGCCGAACGGCGTCTTCCACGACGTCAGCACCGTTGCCGCCATGCGGTTGGTCATGCGCTTCCAGACCACGCGATAACGCGCGAAGGTATAGCTACCAATGCCGAACATGGCATAAAATTCTGTCTTTTCAGCAAATTGCCTGACGATGTTCGAGCCGCGTGACTTCAAGATTTTCTCGAACTGCTTGAGGTAGCCGAGTGTGAGCGGTACGTGGTCGAGCATCCACTCTTCAGGATACGGCGCGCGCTTTGCCGGGTCCTGCGAGACCAAGACGTAGAAAGGCTGCTTGACGCCGAAGCGGACGATGTCGCCGCCGCTGACGGCGGGGAACACCAGGTCCGGCTCGATAGAGCAGGAGGTTTTTTTAATGACTCGCTTGCCGCGGTCGTGCTGGTTCTCGACGACAAGTTGGCCGTCCGGCCGCACCTCTTTGAGGTTGAGCCAGAACACGCCATAGGGTTCGACGCGCGCGCCGAGGCGAGCAATGTAGGGATTTTTGCCTTTCAGTTTCGCGCTGAGTTCCAGGTCGGCGCACTTGGCGGTCTGCCAGGAGGAAACCGGGCGCTTCAAGTCCACCGGAATGGCCTGTAACTTGGCGCGCACGGTTTTCGCCAGCACTTCTTCCAGCGGCCATTCGGGTTGAATCTTGCCGATGCCGGGCTTGCGTCGCCATTCGACGACATCCACGGGATAGCACGTGGCCGCACCTTTCTTGAGCGTGAAGATCGCGGTCTTGTTCGCCGCACCCTGGAAAGGCTGGAGTTGGACCATATCCTCCATGTGGAGGACCTTCAGATCCGGCCCTTTTTCTCCCAGGCGGAAACGCCTGAAACCTTCGCCCGCACCCTTGGACTTGAAGACCTCCTGTGTAATTACAAATCCCAGCACGCCGCCATCCTTCAGGTAACGGTCGGCGCAGGCGTAGGTGAAAAGCATGGAGAAGTCCTTTTCGCCGGCGCCGAGGCGCGTCTCGTGACCCTTGAGCGAGAAGAGACCGTAGTTGTGCCAGAGCTTGAGCGTCAGTCGGCGGTACTCGTCCGCGAGATAGCCCCAGCGAATCCACGGCGGATTTCCGACGACATAATCGAATTGGCCGACATATACCGGCGCGAAAGCGTTCTTGATGTAGTGCGCCCAGATGCCGTCGCGATGTTCGTCGTCCAGTTTCTTGATCTTGGCGTAGATGACCACCAGCCGGTCCGCTTCGGGCGGCGGCAACGGCAGTTTGCCAGCCAGCAGGCGCTGAAATTGTCCAGCGTCCATCTTTCCGCGCAAGCCGACCATGACCAGGCTGGTGAATTGGTCAATGCGATCCTTGTTCTTCATGGAAAGCGGAAAGACGTAATCGTGTTCATGCGTGCGGAAGATGACGGTGTCGGAATTGAACAACTCGGCTTGGCGATGATCGTCATCCGGTTCGCGGTCGGGCGGCAGGACGGAGTCACAGAGATAAACCGGGATCGAAATTGGGCGAACGTAGGGCAAAAAGCGCGCGAACGCGATGAGGTAGTTGGTGCGCGCCGCGAGCACGGCCAGCGGATTCAGGTCGAAGCCCATGACGCCATCGAGAATGGCGCGACCCACTTCCGCGATATGGACCTTGTCCTGCTTCTCGGCGTGATGCGCGGCGCGATGGATGGCCTGGACGAGAAACGTGCCGGACCCGCAGGCGGGGTCGAGGAAGCGCACGCCCGGCGCGCCGTCGTAGCCGGTCTTGTCCACCAGATAACCGGCCAGCCAGTCCGGCGTATAGTATTCACCCAAGCCGTGCCGCAGCATCTTGGGCACGAGCAATTCGTAAAGCTTCTGGAGCAAGTCGCGCGTCCAGTCCGGCTCCAGCACCGGCGTCGCAGGTTCGAAATCCGCCAAGCCGCGAATCACCCCGCGCATGGCCTCGGCGAGTTTGCCGCTCCAGGCGTCCAGATACCAGGAGAAGAAATCCGCTTCGAGGAAGTTGGAAATGCCGCGATCGCGAAAGCCGCTGCCGCTTTCCAGTTCGGATAGTTTTTCTTTGACGCCGTTATCGTCCAGCGCGGCCAGCCCGCCGACGAAGGACGTCACCTGCGCGTCGCGCTGGAGCGCCAGCAACTCGATGGCGATTAGTTTCATCAGCAAGGCGTAGAACGTGTGAATGGCGAATAGCAGCGTCTTCAGCCGGATGCCGGTGGGCAGGTTATACAACTTGGCCGTTTCTTCCGCAGCTTTCTCGGCTTTGTCCAATTTCTCGCCGTACACGACGCCGAACAACCGATCCCATTCCTCGTAGAAAGTGGCGACGCGCGGGAACTGACTGCGGCGCTGGCCGCGCATGGCGGTGGTGTAGAGTTCGGATACCAGCAGCCGCGCGACGGGGTGCTCGGGACCGAATACCGTCGCCAAATCTCCGGCGGTGAGCGGACGGCGCGCCGCGGAACGCACATAAATCAGCAAGCTGTTCAAACTGCTGGCTGTGAGAGTAAACGGGCCTTGAAACTGGAACCCGCGTTGTGGCTTCACTTCCGGGAAAAGATCGCCCTGCGCCGGTTCAACAGGCACCGGCAGGGAAAGAATGCGCGCGGTTTTGCTGTAACGGACGAAAAGAATGTGGCGATCGTCCAAGGCGACGCCCACGGCCTTTTCGAGGAAGTCTTCCGCCTGAGCGCCATGCCGGTGCGCTTCCTCATCCAGATAGGTCTTCAGTTGCTCCTTGGCGCTGCGCACAGTGGCAGGCGTCGCCAATTTGCCGGGGCCCTTATATTCAATCACAACATAGCCATAAACGGCGTCCATGCGTTTGGCCGTCAGCGCAGTGGCCTTTTCGTACGCCACAATATTGACATCCACGCCGATGTTCTGAAAGGCCCGTCGCAACAGCGGCTCCACCCGCATTTTGAGGTCTTCCTCGGTATGGGCTGTGCGCGCTTGGTCGAGGATATCCCGCGCCAGTTTTACCGAATCAATCTGCCAGTACTGTTTTTCCGGCATTAATCATCCTCTCGGATTTTACGACACACAAAGGCGCCACGAACAGCGCGCTTACCACGCACTGCCCCTTTCATCTTGCGCGTTCAAAACAATATAGAATGTATCAGTCTGTGCCCGGCAAGGCCAGTTGAAAAAGGAATGTGGAAACATCGGATTGGCCCCGCAGTCAGTCTCCGCTTTTCTAACCAACTTCTAACTTGGTCCTCATATTGCCCTAATAGTCTTCCGCTTGAATGGCGCCGTTTTAAAGACAAATAAACGCAGGGCCGGTTAACAAACCGAAAGGAGTCGGTGCAGATGAAACAGGCACAAACAGCGGTGGCAGGAATATTGATGGCGGCAAGCATCGGGGGAATGAGCGTGGCCCAGACGAATGCACCGCAGGCAAGTGCGCCGACAATACCAACTCCGGCACAGAAAAGTTGGGCGGATTACATCACCTTAAAAGGCGATGTCCGCCTGAGATATGAAACGATTAATGACGACTCGAAGGTCAACTCCCAGGGAGAGAACTACACCCGGGATCGCGCCCGCATCCGGGCCCGGCTCGGCGCGGAAGGCAAGGTTGAAGACCTGAAATCCGGCATCCGGTTTTCCACCGGCGGCGCGGATCCCGTTTCCGGGAACCAGACGCTCGGCAACGGGTTCCAGAAAAAGGACATTCGCCTGGACCTGGCGTACATCGACTACAGTTTCCTGGGCAACTCGCCGGCTGAGGTCCGCGCCATCGGCGGCAAAATGGAAAACCCGCTCATCACCATGCCCGACGACCTGGCGTGGGACGCGGATCTAACGCCAGAAGGTTTGGCCGCGAAAGCCCGGCTCGGCAACGATTTCGTGACCATCCTGCTCAACGGCGAAGGCTTGTATTTGCAGGAGCGCGATGCCCAAAAGAACGCCACGGGCCTTGCCGGCC
>JAHIMN010000314.1 GCA_018896395.1 Verrucomicrobiota bacterium
ATATGTCGAAAAATCGTCCGCCATGTGATTGGTTGTTTTCATGCCCTTAACATAGCAAAATATATTAAAACGAGAAATTATCTGTTCGCCTTTGGCGAACCATTTTTTCCCAGCGTAGTCTGGGAAAAAACGTAGTACCTTATTCACAAGAAACCGCTATAAAAAACAAGAAAAGAAACCGGAACATTGCCCGCGAAACACGCGAAAGGACGCGAAAAAAGAAAATATTTTCCTTTTAAATTTAGCGTTCCTTTCGCGTGTTTAGCGGGCAAATTCTTTGGGTTGCGGACACAGCCCGCGTTAGGGTGATAACAGGGATCAAGCCGATGAGTACCGCCCGTATTCTTATTGCCGCCCGTGATCCGGCCCTGGTGGCTAAACTGCAGGCCCTGCTGAAAATTCTGGATTATACCACGGCCGGCGTCGCGGCCAGTGCCAGTGACGCAATGCGCCTGGCGGAAAGTCTCAAGCCTGATCTGATGCTGATAGATGTACGGCTGGAGGAGGCATGGCAAGGCATTCAGGTTGCGGCCGCCATCCATCAGCAGTGGCAGATTCCCATCATTTTCCTGATAGATTCTGCGGATATCGAAGCTTTGCAGAAAGCCAAGGTCATTGAGCCCGTTGGGTTCATTCGTACGCCGCTGGACGACAACGAGGTGCTGGCGACCGTCAAGCTGGCGTTAGACAAGCAATGGATTGAGCGGCAGTTACAGGAGAGCGAGCAGAAATACCGGTCCATGATGGAGGCCATGAGTGACCTGGTTTATATCTGCTCGCCGGATTACCTTATTGAATATATGAATCCGGCCATGATCCGCAAGGTGGGCCGGGATGCCGTAGGTGAGCCATGCTATCGTGTATTCTTTGAGCTCATGCAGGTTTGCCCCTGGTGTGTGATGCAGCAAGTCCAGCACGGACAAAGCGTTCACCACGAGATTACCAACCCGCGCGATGGCCGTATCTATCGCGTGGCCAGCATGCCGATCACCCATGCCGACAGCACCGTGTCCAAAATGGCCATTCTTACGGACATCACGGAGCGTCGGCAGGCGGAATTGGCCCTCAAGGAAAGCGAGGTTCGCTATCGGCGCCTCGTAGAGTCTGCGACCGATTACATTTATACCGTCAAGGTGGAAAACGGACGGGTCGCGTCCACGTTGCATGGGCCGGCGTGTGTGGCCGTTACGGGATATACTTCGGCGGAATATGAAGCCGATCCCAATCTCTGGTTTAACATGGTTTGTGAGGAGGACCGCAAGCTGGTGCTGGACCAGGCCGATCAGCTGTTGAAAGGCGAGACGATCCAGCCGCTGGAACACCGGATTACTCACAAGAACGGGAAGATCCGTTGGCTTCGCAATACCCCTGTCCCGCATCAGGATGGCGCCGGGCGCCTGGTATCGTACGACGGCCTGGTAACCGACATCACCGACCGCAAATTAGCCGAATTGCAGATCAAGGAGCATGTCCGCAAGTTGGAGATTGTGAACAAGGTCATTGTGGCGGTCAACCGGGCGACGGATTTGACCACCCTGCTCGATGAAGTGTTAAACGCATCCTTGGACTTGGTGCAATTCAAAGGGGCCGGGATTTATATCGTGGATGCCCAAAGCGCAACGGCAACACTGGTTTCTGTTCAAGGATTGCCGACCGATTATGTGCGCAGTCTGAAGCGATTGCATCTGAATAAACCGCAATATCAGGTGCTTTTTGTGCAGGGCCAGGGAATTTTCACAGATGATTACACCCGTGTGGCTCCGGAACGGGCCCGCAAATGGAACATTCAGGCCATAGCCCGTATTCCCCTGACGGCCAAGGATACGGTGGTTGGCGCCCTGATTCTGGTACATGATCAGCCCCACGCGTTTTCCAGCGAAGAGCAAGAGTTGCTGATGGTGGTGGGCCGGCAAATCGGCACGGCGATTGATAAAATGCGCTCAGAACTGGCCCTGCGCGAAAGCGAAGACAAGTATCGCACCATCTCGGAGCAGTCACTTGTCGGCATCCATATGATCAAGGATGGCAAGCTGGTGTTTGTCAACGATGGTTGGACCAAGATCACCGGCTATACCCGCGATGATATCAATGCCTGGAGGTTTGAAGAATTCGGACGAATTGTCGAGCCGGTTGACCGCGATTTCTTTCTGGATCAGATTCGCAAAAAACAGCTTGGCCTGACTGACGGCATTGTGCCGGTCCATGATTTTCGGTTCCTTTCCAAAACGGGGGAAACCAAATGGGTGTTACTGCATTCCCGGTCCGTGCAGTTTGCCGATGGACACGCCGTGGTTGGGGTGGTTATTGATATCACGGATCGGAAAATGGCCATACAGGCTCTGGAAGCCGCCAATCAGAAGTTGCGCTCACGGGAACAGGAGCTGATCAGCGCCAACCGGGACAAGGAAGTGTTGCTCAAGGAAATCCATCACCGTGTGAAAAACAACCTGCAGGTCATTTCCAGTCTGTTAAAACTGCAACTGGGTCATGTCCAGGACCGGCAGGCCGCCGCTGTGATCCGGGAGTGCCAGAGCCGGATCAAATCCATCGCCATCGTGCACGAGAAACTATATCAGTCCCGGAGCCTGACCGAGGTGGATATCGGGAATTATATTCAGAACTTGATCAGCCACCTGTTCCGGATGTTCCTGGTGGATCCCGGTTCAGTGACCATGGATGTCGCCGTGGACAACGTTGCTCTGCACATTGACCAGGCGATTCCGTGCAGTCTGATCATCAACGAGCTGGTGTCCAATTCCCTGAAATATGCCTTTCCGGATAACCGGCGGGGCGAGATTCGTATCCGACTCCAGGCCGCCGCGAATGACCTGTGCCGGCTGGAGGTCGGCGACAACGGCGTGGGATTCCCGCCCAAAGTCGATTTCCGAAACACCGCATCGCTGGGTTTGCAACTGGTAATGACTTTTGTGGAACAATTAGGCGGATCGATCGAACGAACCCCCTGTTCCGGAACCATGTTCGTGGTGACGTTTCCGGCGGGCAAAAAGGCGGTAGCCGAGCGCGCCCACGGAGAGTCGAACTCCGCTTCCCAGGATGAAAACCTGGTGTCCTGACCGATAGACGATGGGCGCCGTTGAAAACCGCTAAACCATAACAGAAGTTCCCGCCTGTGCAATCCCAAAATCCGGCAACTTTTGTGCTTGAGGTGACGGCCGCCTTGGCCTATAGTGCCTTGGTTTGAACGGAAGGATCCGAAGCATTGACATTGTTCAGGAGCTAACTATGGCACGCATTTGTGATATCTGTGGTAAGGGCTTACGCACGGGCAACATTATTACCCGGCGCGGAATGCCGAAGTCCGGTGGCGGAATCGGCCTGCACACGACCGGTATTACCCGCCGCCGCTTTTTACCCAATCTCCAGAAAATCAGGATAATGGAGAACGGGGGGATTGCCATCCGTAAAGTTTGTACCGCCTGCATCAAGTCCGGCAAAGTGGCCAAAGCCGGGAAGCGCGTAGAGCGTAAAGTGTAGAGCGTTGAGCGTCGAGCGACGCCGGACACCAGAGGTCAGTCCACTGTCGTCTTTCTCTGATCACTGATAACTAATCACAAATCACTGATTTGTCCGTCTACATTCATGCCATTAACGCCGTCAAGGCGTAACCACAACAGGGTTTTGCTCCAGACCCTTTTTGCCTGGCTCCAAGCTGGGGGCCGTGGAATCAGTTATGTGGCAACAAATCATCTGGGTTTTACTGTCAGCCATCTGGGGCACTTTGTGCGAGATGGCGCCCTACCTGCTGTTCGGGTTTCTGATGGCAGGGCTGCTCTCGGTGTTCATCAGTCCGGAAATAGTGGAACGGCATTTAAGCGGACGAGGGATGTGGCCGGTCGTTAAAGCGTCGTTTCTGGGCGTACCCCTGCCGCTATGCTCATGTGGCGTAATTCCCGTGGCCGCTTCCCTGCGCCGGCATGGGGCCAGCCGCGGCGCCACGACGGCCTTCCTTTTGTCAACGCCGCAGACGGGGGTTGACAGCATTGTGGTTACCTACAGTCTCATGGGCGGATTGTTCGCGCTCATTCGGCCAGTGGTCGCCCTTATTACGGGACTGGTGGGAGGCTGGCTTGTGGATACCCTGGCTGGTCAGGATTGCGGCAATGCTACGGGTGCGAATCCGCCGGCCCCTTGCGCGGGTGCATGTTGTGCGTTGTCTGCGCGCCGGCAAAACCGGTTGACCCGGGCCCTGTGCTACGGGTTTGTGACTTTGCCCCGCGATATCGGCAAGGCGCTGATGGTGGGGTTGATCATTTCCGGGGTCATTGCCGCGTTCGTGCCGGATGATTTTTTCGCCGGTGTATTCGGGACGGGACTTGTCGGCATGCTGATCATGATGGTCGTCGGCATGCCGCTGTATGTGTGCGCGACCGGCTCGGTGCCGGTGGCGGCCGCATTAATGATGAAAGGCGTTTCGCCGGGCGCGGCGCTGGTTTTCCTGATGACCGGCCCGGCCACCAATGGCGCGACGTTGGCCATCATCTGGAAAGTCCTGGGGAAGAAGACGGTCGTGATTTATCTCCTGACGCTGGCCGTGTGCGCGTTGACGTGCGGATTGCTGTTGGATTATTTTTTACAGGTGGCCGGTCTGCCCATGCATCATCACGATGGGCATACCATGATCCCCAGGCTTGTTAATAATGCCAGTGGCGTGATCCTCTTGGCGGTGCTGGCCTGGGCATATCTGGACAAATGTACCCGCCTGCAACGCTGAGCGTAGCACTGCGGGCAGGGAATGAAGAATGCAGAATAAAGAATGCGGAAGGCTATAAGCGGCAGACGGAAGGCAGTTACGATAATTCGATAATTAGATGGTTCGATGATTTGTGGAACCTGGATTACGAATCCACGAATTAACGAATCCACGAATGGTAAGCCATGAATCACCAGGAACGGGAACGCAAATCGTCAGCGTTGACGCTCTCGGACATGGAAATCTTCGTGTTCCCGGAGCTTGTCTACAGTTTGCTGTTGGCCAACCTGATGAGCCCACGCATTTGGCAGTGGCGCGCGGACCCGTGGTTTGCAGGCCTCGAGACCATGACGCCCTACCGGCGCATCGTCCGGCTCAAGCAATACATCATTGAGCATTACGCCTTCAACCTGGACCTCGATACCTGGGGGCTGACAACCAAACAGCGGGAACTGCGCCGGTTTGCCGATTTTATTAATGCCGAGACCCTCAAGCAGTCCAACGCACTCTTTGGCTACGAGGGGGATAAATATTATTTCGACATTGATATCCGCAAGCATTTCGGGCTCGACAAGTATGCGGGTGACGTTATTCCGTATTGGAAGACCGAAACTGTGGAGGCCATGGATGCCTTTCAGTACCGGGAGAATTATGCCGGTGGCGCCGGCGAGTGCGTGTCGCTGGCCGTGCTCTATGCGGCGGCGCTCTTCATTGTGGCGCGCATTCCGCTGAAGGACATTTTCCTAATGGCCACGCCGCTGCACTCCCAGAATTTTGTGGACGTGGGCGAAGGCGTTTTGACCAATAATCGGCGACTGGTGACCAAGGCTATGTGGTTTAACGGCACCGCCCTCTCGGCCCAGGCCCGCCGCGCGTTGGAAAACGAGCGCGTGACCTTGGTGGCCCACGAGACCGGGTATGTGCACATCCTTTTTCCGGAAGCCACCATTCAGCCTCAAGCATATGAGGGTTTTGTCGAGCGCCTGCGCCGGTTCCTGCAGATCGGCCTGACGGATGAGATGCTGGGCAACTACATTCGCCACCGCCGCGATATCCAGAAATGCTTCCAAATCCGTTATCCCATCCATGGCGTGGCCCATTATATCGGTGCCGAGCGCACCTTTGCGTACGAGCAGGGCTGCTCGTTTAAGGTCACGGATGCGACCCGGAACAAATTGCTGTCTGAAATAGAAGTGGAATACTTTGCGCGTGAGCTTGTCCCCAACGGCATTGTGCTTAACGACTTGGAAGACTATCTTCGCACCCACAGGGTGGATTTGAACAATGCCGCCGATGTAGAGGCCCTGCGGAAGCAGTTTGCCTGCGGCTGTCTGAATGCCGCCGTGGCGATTGAGGGCCTGATTCGTTTCTGCCGGACGGTTCCCCGGATTCCGGATATCCGGAAA
>JAHIMN010000201.1 GCA_018896395.1 Verrucomicrobiota bacterium
AGATTGCCCTGGCCTGGGTAATACTGCGGACATAAGGATCCAGACATAATGCCTGGAGAAAGAGATTAGCATCCCCTTCAGAAGCCGATTTTGCGATCATTTCATGAAGGGTGATTTGTCGCCGGCATAGCTCCATGGCCGCCATGGGAAGCTCTCCCAGGTGGATTCCCCTGACCTTCCCGCCTATCGCCAGTGCCGGAACATCAACCACCGCGTCAGCCGGAAGGTTGGAAATGCTTCCATGATTGCTGATATTGATCGCGTCAAAATAAGTCGGCGTGTTGGTCTCCAGAGCCTCGATGACCTGACACGGTTTTTCCGCATAATAGGGATGATTATCATCGCGCGGGAAAGGAGGACGATTGATGTCTTTCCCCTGGATAGTCATTGCTTCCAGCGTATAACCGGTTTTTGCATCCGCCAGCATCCGTTTCATGCGGTTTTCACACGATTCATAACCGAATTTCTTCCAATCCTTATGTTCATGGAAAAACGGGAGATATTCGACAATATGATCATCGTAACCCACGGGATAAGCGCCGAACGTGTTGAGTATCTCAAACGTGAATTCCTGCCTTGGCACCACGGCAAACTTCTTGTGCCAGTAGGGAGATTGCTTCACCTTCCCGAAAAATTCCTTCAAATAACTTTTCCCTGTCCCGCGTTTTCGGATGTCAAACAACCAGTTGAAATGATTTATTCCTCCGGTGACAACCTCCAATTCCCCGGGTTCCATCCCCAACTGCTCGGCAATCACACCGAATGATCCATGAACCTGATGACAAAAACCCAGCGCTTTGATTTTTGTGTATTTATTCAAATATGTGCACAGAAACGACATGGGGTTGGTGAAATTCATCAGCCAGGCTTCAGGGCAGTATTTTTCCATCGCATCCGTGATTTTCTTGAACACCCCCATGTTGCGTAAGGCATGAACTTGGCCGGCCGGGCCGCCGTTTTCACTCTGGACCTGATACACTCCATATCGTTCGGCAATCTTGAGATCCTTCAACCAGAGAGCCCACCGATTAATTTCACAGGAAGTAATGACATAATCCGCGCCGTCAAGGGCTTTAGACTGTTGAGTGGTGGTTTTGACGCAAATATTTGACCGATGCTGTTCCAGTATTTTTTTTACTGCACGTTCCGCAATTTTCAGGCGTTCCGGATTGATGTCCATCATGACAAATGTGCATCCCTCGAAAACCGGCGAAACGACAAGCTCTCTGGCAATGGAAACAACAAATCCTGATCCCGCGCCGATCATTGAAATTTTTAAGTCGGACACAGACACCTCCTCAAGTGAAAAGTTTCAAATCAAAACAATTTTACGCAGACCCAGACGTTATCGGCTCTTTTACCCAAAATCAATCGTTTTTATCATTTTAACCCGCATATTTCATAGCGGATTACCACCGGTGAAATATGCGTTTCACCTGCTGTCGCCGCGTAGGTTTTCGGATCTTATGACGATAGGTAGAGCTTATTCGAAAAGGTTTTTGGAGGGTGAACCTGCTTGCCAGGCCGTAGCTTCCGAGTGAAGGCTGGTGGTGAGCCGGGCGCAAGTGGAGAAACATGATGAGTGGAAGGTTGAGACTTCGGTTGATTCTTCCTCAATTCAGGCCCATTTCCTGCTCGCGGCTCGGCGCAGCCTCCCACCATAGGCGGGCAGGCCGCCCTCCATGGCGTGTTTGCAGGTTTTTACATGACGCAACGCCTTTTCGAATAGGCTCAAGCTACAGCAAATTGACGCTCTGTTTGACGGCTGTTCTCAACTTTTCATAATCCCGGCCAACAGCCGGCTGGCATTGGCAAACGTCTGCTCTGCCACCCAGTCCGGCAAGCGCCCCAGGATATTAGCCACGCCCGAGGCCACCAATGCCAGATTCGCCGGTTCATTGACCGTACCGGCCGCGCCGGCCGGCGGCAGATCGGGGCTGTCGGTTTCGATCAGCAGGCGCTCGGGCGACACCGCCGCCAAAGCCCGGTGGCCACGTTTGTTTCCGGAACGCGTGACAGCTCCGCTGAAAGAAATATATAAGCCCATTTCTTCCAGCGGCCTCACCAGTTCCGCGGACCCCGAATAGGAATGAATCAATCCGCCCCACCCGACTCCGCCTTCTTGAATTAAAATCTCACGCAACCGTTCCCAGGCTTTCCGGCAATGCAGACTGACTGGCCGTTTCAGCCGGCGGGCCAGGCGCAACTGGGCGATAAACACGGCTTCCTGTTTCTCGTCGGCACGGGGGGTCACGGCATGATCCAGGCCGATTTCGCCGACGCCCGAGGGCTGATCCAACAAAAAACGCTCCAAGGTCTCCAGCCAACCGTCCGTCCGCCCGACCAAATACCAGGGATGAATACCGAAGGAGGGCACTATTTCCGGATGGGCCTGCGCAAGGGCAAGGACGGCATCCCAATTGCGTTCATGACAACCACAGCACAGCATGCGCCGGACACCCGAGCGCTCCGCCCGTTTCAACACCTCGGCCAAGCGGCCGGCCAGGCGTTCATCCTGCAAGTGGCAATGGGCGTCAAATAATTGCATAGAGCCTCGACGCACTTCGCGGCGTAGCGCTCCATGCGGTTGTTGTTCGGTCAGTTGTAGATCAGTGGAAACGCCTCGGGCTGGGACAGAGAGTCGAGACTGAGATCAACGTCGAGAGCCGGCCAGTGAAGATGATCGCCGTGGAGCAAATGCACGTCCAGAATCTGGTCAAGCGTTGCGTTCCGAAACCACGGGAAGTCTTCATAGGGCAGGAAATATTCCCGGTCTTCGACCAGGAGCCAGAAGCCGAAACGATCGATATTAGTTACTTCAACCTGCAAAGTGCTTGCGCCAAGCGTCGAGGATGTCAT
>JAHIMN010000202.1 GCA_018896395.1 Verrucomicrobiota bacterium
AATGCTGGTGGGCGGGTCCCTCATATTCCGGAATCCCATCTCTTTGGCCGTGCGGGGCAGAACCTGCATAAGCCCGCGCGCGCCCGATGGCGAGACCACGTTCGGGTCGAACCGGCTTTCCTGGTACATCTGCGCCACGATCAGGCGCCAGTCGAAATTATACATGTCCGCGAAACGGCGCACCAGGGGATCATAAGGAGAAATGCTGCCATCCGGATAAAGGCGCGCTTGCGCCTGCACGGCTTTCCGGATTTTAGCGGGGCTTTTGAAATATAAGTTATAGGTTATATTGTAAAACGTGCCCCGATATTCCTTTTTCCAGAATGCATTGATGGCCTGGAGCAATTGCTTGTCCTGCGCGCGCGCGACCCAGCCTTCCGGCTGAGGCGCGCCCAGGGTCAGAATGCCCTTGACGCCGTCGAGCCAGCCAAATGCCAGGGCCAATACCTGGTCATCCACCACCGTCAAATCAATTTTGCCTTCGGCCACCCATTCGAGCAAGTCGTCAGGTTGAGCGCCGGCAGGCGCCGCCCGGCGGTTAACCTTGATGCCCTGGCCTCGCAGATTGCCCAGCAGGGTCCACGGGTACGAGGATCGCGGTAAAACGATTTCGCGCCCTGCCAAGTCCTGGACAGTTTTAATGCGGCGCTCGGTAGTGCGGGCCACGACTGTTTCCGCCGCGTAATTATACGGCACGGAAAATTCAACGCCCAGGGCCCGGCGCTCGTCGGTAATGGTCAGAAAAGCGGCGATGAAGTCGCCGCGCCCGGCCAATAACATGGGAATCAGGGCGTCATAATCGCTTGCCACAATCACTTCCAACTGCAGGCCGTTTTGCTTGGCGAACCGGCGGGCCATCTCGTATTCGAATCCCTTGAGATCGCCTTTCCAGAGAAAATACGTGGCGGCCGTATTGACCGTGATCATGCGCAGGATTTTACGCTTCTTAATTCCCGGCCAGTCATTCCGATAGACGGGGGTATTACGCGTGGCCAGCGGCGCTTGTTTTAAATAGCTGTTGAGCGCGGCCAGCAACTGCGCGTTCCTGGGGCGTGCGCCCCAGACCATGTCGCGCTCGATGCCCAGGTCGAGTACCGGCTTGAAGTCGGAGCGGTATTGCCGCGCAATGCCCAGCGTATAACTGTCGGCCAGGATCAGATCAAGTCGGCCGGCCGCGAGGCGGTCCAGGATGGCATCGGCGGATAACTTCTCCGACAGAACCTGCAGGCGGATCTCCGGATAGCGCCGGTTCAGCGCCTGGGCGGTTTCCCATTGGGCCGTGTCCTTCTGCACGGCGAGCGTATGTCCTTTCAAGTCCGTGATGCGCGTCAGCACAGAGGCACCCAGGCGGCCGGCAATCAGTTCGCGGTAAGAAAAGAGCGGGGCCGAAAAGGCGAGTTTCTTTTTCAGGGTCTCTGTGGGCGTCAGATAACTGGCGATGAGATCACCTTTGCCGGCCAGCAGGGCGGGGACCAGGTCGGCGCGGGTTTCAACGAAGACCGCGGCCGGGCGCACACCGATGGTGGCGCAGAATGCGGTGGCCAGTTCCACTTCCCGGTTGGGCGGATCCCCCGCGCGGGGGAGATACCCCTCATCCTGCCGCAGAAGCAGGAACCGCAGACAGCCGCGTTTCTGCAGGGCGGCCAGGTCGCCGGTTTCGATATAATCAATGACCGGCGCCGCGCTCTCTTCGGCGGTCGTGGCCCCCGGCGTTGTCTCCGGCGCAGGAGAACCCGGTTCGAGCGCGCGCGTCGTCAGCCGGCGATGTTGCCAGTCGAAAACCAGCAACACCGCCGCGGCAAGCCCAATGAGTGCCATCCCGAGCGCCAGACGTTTAAGAACGTATCCCATGTACGGTCCTATTCATCGTCCACACCCATCCGGCGCAATGGCGCGTCCATGTCGTCCTTTACGCCGTTTGCGCCAGCTTACGCAAGCCGAAGGCCAGAATAATCATATTGATGGCCAGCACCACGGCGATGACGCCGACGATTTGTATCAGCACCATGGCCGAAACGATCGGCGATGCGATCAGGATGCTGGCAAAAATAATCCCAATGATACCTTCCACGAGAAGCAACCATTTGTGATTGCTCGTCTTCCACAGGCGCATAGCCGTCGCGATGCGCATGATGCCTGTGACCAGGACAAAGAAAGCCATAAAATATATCACGAAGGCCTCGGCTACGAACGTACTCAGCAACGGACTGCTGAAAATGGCGATACCCGCCAGGATATAGAATATACCGCCCAGGAGGGACAGCCACCGGGAACCGCCGGTGAATCCCGTGATGGCGCCAAGGATCAGGAGCACGCCATCCAGAAGGAAAAACACGCCCATCACCTGCACGATTCCGATCAGCATGCAAGCGGGTTTGAAAAAGGCAAACAGGCCGAGAATGATGGCCAGAATGCCGCGCAAGAGCATGACCCACCAAGCTCCGTGCAGAATCTCTTGAATCACGCCGCCTTCTACTGTTGTCATGATGTGTCCCCTTTCTTGTTGTTTGAGCCGGGGCTGACAAGATCGAAGCACCAGCCATTTTGCATGGCGATATTCTACACGATCGTGAAGGAATATTCATTACATATTTTCGCGCGTCAATTTCAGACTTGCACGACCAATCAGACGGTTGGCCCCCTTCGGGCGAATGCCTTGGTCAGCGCGGCGGACGCCTATCCCGGATATTTCACGCCAAGCGTGGAATCTCCGGGTTAAAAATCTGTCCGAGGTTACGGTCAACAGCCTGCTCGCCTGGGCGACGGAGCCTGGCAGGCCATGGCCCATCTCAATCTATTTCCTGGCTTCGATGAATGCCGAACAGATGTAATTTTCGACGCCGGTTCCCGGATCCCAATCCTTAATAAACACGCGGCTGGCTTCATTGAGCGCGATGCGCACATCGGCGAAGCCGGCCTTGCGCAACATGGTTTCGAGCGCCTGGACCGTGACACTGCCGGAAATGCATGCCGAGAGATGCTTGGCGCCTTCCCAGCGAGTGCCCGTGAAGGGCTTGATCTGCACCACGTCCGCAATAGCCAGGTGCCCGCCGGGGCGCAGCACGCGGTAGGATTCGTCGAAGACCTGCTGCTTTTCCGGGGAGAGATTGATCACGCAGTTTGACATGATTACGTCCACGGAATTGTCGGCCACGGGCAGGTGCTCGATTTCGCCCAGCCGGAACTCGACATTCGCGCGCTTACCGATGTTGGCGCGGGCTTTGCGCAGCATTTCCGGCGTCATGTCCACCCCGATTACGTGGCCGGTAGGTCCCACCGCCTGCACAGCGATAAAGCAATCCATTCCGGCCCCACTGCCGAGATCGAGCACGGTCTCACCCGCCTTCAATAGCGCCATGGCCACGGGATTGCCGCAACCGAGCCCCAAGTTGACGTTTTCGGGAAGCGTACCGAGCTGTTCCTCGCTGTAGCCGAGCCGCCGCGCCGTCGCGCGGAGGTCCGCCGGCGGCGCGCCAGCCTCGCAACATTTCGATTCGCCGCCGGAGGCACAGCACGGCACCTGTCCTCCGGTTTCGGCCACGCGGCCGTAGTGTTCTTGAACCATCCGGCGCGTTTGTTCTGTGCTTTTCGTGTTTTTCTTAATGCGATTATCCTTTATTCGGGAACCAATGTTGAGTTCTCAGACAAATTTTCACCAGCCACAGCATCACCGGAACCTCGATCAAAACCCCGACCACCGTGGCCAGGGCCGCGCCCGACGAAAGCCCGAAGAGCATCGTCGCCGTGGCGATGGCCACCTCGAAATGATTCGAGGCCCCGATTATCGCGGCGGGGGCCGCGTCGCGGTAAGGCAACTTCAACAGTTTAGCCCAACCGTAGCCCAGCCAAAAAATCAGCATGGTCTGAATGAACAGCGGGATGGCAATCCAGAGGATCGTCAGCGGGTTGGAGAGGATCATCTTGCCCTTGAAGCTGAACAGCAACACCAGCGTGGTCAGCAGGGCCATGATCGTGATGGGCGTGAGCACGTGCAGGAATTTTTCCGTGAACCACCGCTCGCCCTTGGCCGCGATGATCCATTTGCGGGACAGGTAGCCGGCAACCAGCGGCAAGGCCACGTAAATGACGATGGACAGCAGCAGGGCCTGCCAGGGAACGGGCAGTCGGCCAACCCCCAGCAGGAAACCGCCCAGCAGTCCGTACAGCACCAGCATGGACAGGGAATTGATGGCCACCATGATCAGGGTCAGGCCATCATTGCCCCGCGCCAGGTAGCCCCACACCAGCACCATTGCAGTGCAGGGAGCGATGCCGAGTAGAATGCAACCGGCAAAATAACTGCGCCACAGCGGAACCTGCAGCATTTTGACCCCTTCGTGCAGGACCACCGTCCCTGACCCATGCGTGGCGCCCAGGGCGAGGTCAAGTCCAAACGGCATTTTCACCAAATCGGTCGCCTCAGTGCCGATAAAGCCCCGGAACAGAACTCCCAGGAACAGCAGGGCGATGGCATACATCGTGAAGGGCTTGATCGCCCAATTCAAAAACAGAGTCAGCCAAACCGGTTTGCCGCTCTTGCCGGCTTTCACGACCGACGCGAAGTCGATCTTCACCATGATGGGATACATCATAAAAAAGAGGCAGATGGCGATCGGGATGGATACCACCGGCGCACCATTCACATGGACGGACAGTCCATCGAGATACTTCGCCACGCCCGGCGCCACTTTGCCAAGCACAATGCCGCCCACGATACAGAGCGCCACCCAGACGGTCAGGTAACGCTCAAACACATTCGTCAGTTTGCGCGTTTCTTGCATGGTTCCTCCATCCAGTTTTTCTTTCGGCTCACCCGGAGGGGTCGCTCCAGCAATTTTTTTGTCGTATTTCATGGTAGGGCGAGGCGTCCCTGCCGAGCCGGCTTCATTCAAGTCTGTTCGATCATACGAATTCGATCCATAACAAAAGGCCATTCCTCCGTCGTTTGCACCAGGCCCTTCCGGACCGGATTCATGCGCACGTAATGTGTTTTCTCTTCATATTCCTTGTCGTTCCGCAACCGATGTTCAAAGAAATCGGATTGCCAGTTAATACTGAGCTTGGCCGCCTGATAGCTCTTCCAGGCTCTCACGATGGGTCTGACGCCTCGCTGCAGATCAAACGTGGCAATGAAGTGCAGATGATCGGGCATGATCATCATCAGCCACATATACCAGCGGCCAATTTGTTCGTAGAAGGTGGCGCTCTCCAGCAGTGCTGTGGCGGTCGGCTCTCGGCAAAGGATGTCGGCATCTCTTTTCTCGCAATTGATGGTGATGAAGTGCCTTGTGCCCAGTTGAACCCAGGGCGGGATCTCGTGAGGAAGCTTTTTTCGTTGCGGAAGCGTTTCTCTATTCATGGTTTCTTTCTGCCGGTTCGGCTCAGCCGGAGACTTCGCCCTACCAGTTTCTTGCCATCTTATCTGGTAGGGCGAGGCGTCCTTGCCGAGCCGTGTCTTTTCCGGACGGCTCACCGTGGACGGTTCGCCCTACCGGACCAGATCCGCCGGCAGTCCCTTCACAAAATCACGTATTTCGTCCCGTACGCGCCGATAACAATCCAGCGCTTCTTTTTCATTCCTCGCCGTGCGCGCCAGGCGGGGCGGATCATCAAACCCCACATGCACCACTTTAGTCTTGCCAGGAAACAAGGGGCAGGACTCGTATGCATTGTCACAAACCGTCACCGCGTAGTCGAACGTGACCCCGTTCAACTCGTCAACGTGCTTTGACCGCTGGCGCGAAATATCCACGCCCGCCTCGGCCATGACCTTGACCGCGTTCGGGTTCATTCCGTGGGTCTCGATTCCCGCCGAAAACGCCTCGATCACGTCACCCTTCAGCGCCCGCGCCCAGCCCTCGGCCATCTGGCTCCGGCAGGAGTTGCCGGTACACAGAAACAGAATTTTCAGACGTTGTTCCATCTTCTCCGCACCTCTTACGTAGGGGCGCATGCCAAATGGCGCGACCACGCGGGACGCGTGGCAGGCGCGAGGTTTACCACGCCAAAGGCGTGGTCGCGCCCTACGACGGCAACAGTAGGGCTTCAGCTTGCTGAGGCCATTATCTCCCGCCCCCATAACCCTTCATCTTCTCCTGATCCTTCAGCATCTTGCCGGTCTTAGTAGCGAGGTTCTCGAACACCCGGCTTCACACACGCGCCGTCCTGCTTTCTCGCCAGCGCAAGTTCGGCTTATACCCACACTCCCGGAATCGCAGTGCCGCAGCCGGGGCACTTGCCGTTTTTCAGGTCGTTGGAAAGCACCCCCATGCCGTAGCGTTTGACCACGGCAGCTTTGCATTTCGGGCAATATGTGTTCTCCCCTTCGACGCCAGGCATGTTGCCGACATAGACGAAATTGCAACCCTGATCCATGGCGATCTGCCGGGCCTTGATCAGCGTGTTGATCGGGGTTGGGGGAAGATTCCGGAGTTTGTAGTCAGGATGAAACCGCGTGAAGTGCAACGGCACGTTTGGACCCAGATCCTTGACGATCCAGGCCGTCATGCGTTTGATCTCGTCCAAATCATCATTCAGCGGCGGGATGATCAGCACGACAATCTCGAACCACACACCTGAGCCGGCCAACCGTTTCAGGGTATCGAGCACGGGCTGCAGTTGACCGGCGCAGGTTTCCTCGTAGAACTTTTGCGAAAAACCTTTGAAGTCTATTTTGATGGCGGTCGCCACCGAGCACCACTCCTTGAGCGGTTTCTCGTTGAGGAACCCGTTGCTGACTATGACGTTCCCTAATCCCGCTTCTTTCGCCGCTTTGGCGCAGTCAAGGATATACTCGGTGAACACCACCGGTTCGCTGTAGGTGTAAGCGATTGTCTTAACCTTTTGCGCTAATGCCAACCGGACAATTTCCTCCGGGCTCTTGAATGGCGCTGAAACGTCTTCGGGACTGGCTTGAGAAATGTCCCAGTTTTGACAGAACTTGCATTCAATGTTGCATCCTACGGTTGCGATTGAGAAGGCCCGGGTCCCAGGATACACATGGAAGAACGGCTTTTTTTCTATAGGGTCGTTGTGCGTGAGGCATGGCCGCCCCCAGACAAGCGAGTAATACTTGCCGCTTCTGTTTTCACGCACTCTACACCGGCCGCGTTTTCCATCAGGTACCGTGCACTGCCATGGACAGAGGCGACAACGCACCGAGCCGCCAGCCAACTTCTCGTAGAAGTCCGCTTCATGGAGAGTGGCGTCAGCCGATTCAGTCGCCAGGATATCGCGACAAACCGCACAAGCCGCGACAGCAATTCCCGCAGTCTCAAGGAACTGACGGCGAGACACGTAGCGGTCACAAAGTTTCATCGTGCATCTCCTTTCGTCGGTTTTCACCATGCAACAATCGCAGCGCGTTAAAGACAACCAGCAAAGACGCGCCCATGTCGGCGGCAATTGCCATCCACAGCGTCGCCACTTGCAGTAGGGCCAGCGCCATGAACGCGGCTTTCACGCTCAATGCAAAGATAATGTTCTGCCGGATGATGCGCAAGGAACGCCGCGCGTGTCGGACTAACCAGGGTAAACGCGCCAAGTCGTCGGACATGAGGGCAATATCCGCCGTCTCGATCGCCGCGTCGGTCCCGACAGCCCCCATCGCAATCCCGATGGTGGCCGTGGCCAGCGCGGGCGCATCGTTGACGCCATCGCCTACCATGGCGACGGAACCGTGGCTCCGTTCGATCTCCAGAATCGCCTGCATCTTGTCTTCCGGCAGCAGTTCCGCCCGCACTTCATCCACACCCACTGCGCGACCAACCGCGTCCGCCGTACCTTGGTTGTCGCCGGTGAGCATAACGACATGGCGCACACCGGCCGCCTTCAACTGGCGGACCAGGGCCGGGGCCTCCGGTCGAATGGAATCCGCCACACTGATCAGACCACAGACATGCCGGTCACTGCCCACCACAATAACGGAATGTCCCGTGTCTTCCATGCGTTGCGCATGCGCATGAATTTCGGACTCCTCAACGCCCTTTTCATGCAGAAGTCGGTGGCTTCCCACCCAGAAGTGGCGGCCTTCAATCGTCGCTTCGGCGCCCCGGCCTTTAAGCGCGCGGAAGTCCTGAGCCACCAACGGCTCCACATTCTCCGTCCGGGCCTTGCTCAGTACAGCCGCTGCCAGCGGGTGTTCGCTGTGTGTCTCCAGCGCCGCCGCGCGGGCGAGTAGCTCGTTCTGTGTGTGGCCGTTCAAAGGAACGATCTCCTGTACCTCCGGTAGGCCCTTCGTCAACGTGCCGGTCTTGTCCAAGGCGAAGACGCGCACGCGCCCCGCCGCTTCCAGGAAGGCCCCGCCCTTGATCAACACGCCCGCCCTGGCCGCGGCCGTGAGGGCCGCGACAATGCTGACGGGCGTCGAAATCACCAGTGCGCAGGGGCAGGCAATCACCAGCATGACCAGCGCCTCATAAAACCAGCGCCCCCACTGTCCGCCAAACAGCGGCGGCACCACCGCGACCATGAATGCCACGGCAATCATGGCGGGGGTATAGTACCGCGCGAACTTCTCCACCCATTGCTCGACCGGCGCGCGGCGCGACTGGGCCTGCTCCACCATGCGGATGATCCGCGCCAGCGTGGTGTCGGCGGCGGGCTTGGTGGCTTTGAATTCGATAGCACCGTCTTCGTTGATTGTGCCCGCGAACACCTCATCTCCCTCCTGTTTGGCAACCGGCATGGATTCACCGGTGATCGGGGCCTGGTTCACCGCCGTTCGGCCTTTGGAGACGATGCCGTCCAGCGGGATGCGTTCGCCAGGCCGCACCAGAACCGTTGCGCCGAGCGGGACTTCGGCGACCGCTTTTTCCATGATGTCCCCGTCATGGGGACCGATGTAGCGCGCAGTCGGCGGCGTCAGGTTGACGAGAGAGCGGATTGCCCGGCGAGCGCGGCCAACGCTCCACGATTCCAGCAATAACGAGAGCGCGAAAAGGAACGCGACCGTTCCGGCCTCGAACCACTGGCCGATAACCATCGCGCCCACCACGGCAATGGTCATCAGCAGATTCATATCCGCCCGCAACCGTCGCAAGGCCAGCCAGGCCTTTGGAACAACAAACCAGCCCCCGGTCACAACCGCAGCGGCGTAAAGGAGTATGACCGGTAGAGGAAACTCGTGATGCGCCATGCCCTCACCGCCGATCAGCGCGTGCAACAGGTTCCCGTGCAGAAGCGCGTGAGCCAGGAAGCCCATGAGCACCAGAGCGCCGGAACTCCAGCACATAAGCGTACGACCGCGCTTGTGCCACCAGCCTTCCTCAATAGCGCAAATCTCGGAAGGACATGCCGTGTCAATGGCTTCGGCTTCCAGCCCTGCTTTGCGCACGGCATCCAGGACAGCCTTTTCGTCAAGCCGACCGGTTTCATAGTGGACGGTCATTGTCCCGTCAATGAGGTTGAAATCGAGATTCTCAACCCCGTGCAAGGCACCGACAGTTCCTTTGAGCGCGTTGACTTCCTCCGCGCAGTCCATGCCGCTGATTCTGTAGGTTCGTCGGATCATATGGTATCGCTCGGAATTGAACCTAAAAAGAGCGGTTGAACCGCTAATGAACGCCAATAAACGCTAATTGTTAGAGACTTGCAAAAACCTGAGACGACACCCAACGAGTGAACCAAATCATCTGCGGCTCTATGTGTTGACGCCTCGGTTTTCCAAAAAATATTTCATTATTGGCGTTCATTCGCGTGTATTCGCGGTTCCAACTGCCGGATTTAGGTTGAATTAGGCCCTGAAGCGGGGCAACTTTACCTGGCAACACGTATATTACGGTCATCCAGAGCGAAGCGAGGGATCTCCTACATACTGAACCCCAACGAGATTCCTCTCCCGATGTGCCTGCGCGATCAGGATCGGAATGACAAGCTATTCAACATTGTCCGCCGTAGGCGGATCCGCCTCTGGCGGAAAATTCCGATGCATCAAGGGTAGTTGAAGACACCCGCCTTGTCGAGACGCGAGCGTCCCCCCTGATCCTCGCCTAAGACAGGACGTTTTGGGCGGTTTATCGTGCGACGCCCTGATTCCACGGCTCGGTCCTCGGAGCCGGAGGCTCCTCCGGAGCTGAGGCCAGGGACGCCTCGCCCTACCTGACACCCTATACAGTCCATCGATGTCTCCGGGTGGGGCGAAGCCTCAGGCTGAGTCGCTGCCGCAAGGGTGTGCACCAAATGTCGAACCATGCGCAAGGCGCTTAGGCGATGATTTGGGGTCACCAACACACCTCCGCCGCAAATCACTTTGCATGGGGCCTACAGAATCGCCTCGCCTTCCGCGCCTGTCCGAACGTCAACGGCGTGCGTCACGTCCATCACAAATATCTTGCCGTCGCCGTGGCGTCCGGTATGCGCGCTGTTCCGGATCGTTTGAACGATCCCTTGGGTTTCTTTATCCCGGCAAACAATCTCGATCTTGGCCTTTGGCGCGTACCCCAGTTCGGCCGCCGGATCCTCGTAGTGCGGAGTTTTCCCGTCAATCCGGCGCCCGAATCCCTGGCACTGGATCACGGTCACTCCGTGGATTTTCTGGACGCGCAATGCGTCCGTCACCTTCTCCGCCATGAATCGCTGAACATAGGCTGTTACGAGTTTCATGTTGCACCTTTCCTTTCATCCATTCGCCGCTGCGGACTCTCTTTGTTCTGCCTTTGAAACCACCAGCGTGTATAACACCGGCAACACAATCAGGGTCAGGAGCATCGCGGAAAGCAACCCGCCCAGCACCACGGCCGCCAGCGGACGCTGAATCTCCGACCCGCTCCCGGTGGCGTAGAGCAGCGGCAAGACGCCCAGCAGCGTGGTGGCGGCCGTCATCAGCAGGGCCCGGAAGCGCAGTTCGCATCCGCGCCGGACCGCCGCCATCGTCCCCAAGCCCTCGCGCCGCAACTGGTCAAAGAAAGCCACCAGCAGGGTCCCGTTCTCCACGGCGATGCCAAACAGCGCGATAAAACCAATTACCGCCGACACGCTCAGGTTAATGCCCAGGAAGAAGATCGCCAGCACGCCGCCTACCAGGGCGAAGGGCAGGTTCACCAACACGAGCAATGCGCTGCGCATCGAATCCAACGCCGAGAAGAGCATGATGAAGATTAGCAGGATCGAAACCGGCACGACGACGGCCAGACGTTTCATGGCCCTTTGCTGGTTCTCGAATTGGCCGCCGTACTCCACAAAATACCTCGTCGGCAGCGTTGCCACCAGGGGGCGGATCGTCTGCTGTACCTCGGCCACGAAACCGCCCATGTCGCGCCCGCGGATATTGCATTCGACCACCACGCGTCGCATGCCATTCTCCCGGCTGATCTGGGCCGGCGCCTCCACCTCGCTGATTTCGGCCAACTGGCCCAGCGGCACCTGCGTCCCCGCCGGCGATGGGATGAGTATTTGTTTGAGCGCGCCGATATCGCGCCGATGCTTCTCCGTGAACCGC